>JAGIAB010000513.1 GCA_017745135.1 Flavisolibacter sp. | reverse complement strand
GGCGATGGCGTATTTGAAGTTAAATCAACCAATGGTGATACACACCTTGGTGGTGATGACTTTGATAAAGTGATCATGGACTGGCTGGCAGAGGAATTCAGAAAAGAAGAAAACGTTGACCTGAGAAAAGACCCGATGGCTTTGCAGCGTTTGAAAGAAGCTTCGGAAAAAGCTAAGGTAGAATTATCTTCTTCTTCAGAAACAGAAATCAACCTTCCATACATTACAGCAATTGACGGAGTGCCTAAGCACTTAGTAAAGAAATTGACCCGGGCTAAATTTGAGCAATTGGCCGACAACTTATTTGCCCGTTGTTTAAGGCCTTGCGAACAGGCCCTGAAAGATGCCGGGCTAAGCACTTCTCAAATTGATGAAGTGATCCTGGTAGGTGGTTCTACCCGTATTCCAAAAGTTCAGGAGATTGTTGAGAAATTCTTTGGAAGAAAACCACATAAAGGTGTAAACCCTGACGAAGTAGTTGCCATTGGTGCCGCTATCCAGGGTGCAGTATTAACAGGTGAAGTAAAAGATGTGTTGCTGCTCGACGTTACTCCATTAAGCCTTGGTATTGAAACCATGGGTGGTGTAATGACAACTTTAATTTCTTCCAACACAACAATTCCTACAAAGAAATCAGAAGTCTTCTCAACAGCTTCGGACAACCAGCCGGGCGTACAAATTCATGTACTGCAGGGTGAACGTCCAATGGCAAAAGATAATAAGAGTCTTGGTATGTTCAACCTCGACGGAATTCCGCCGGCACCAAGGGGTGTTCCTCAAATTGAAGTGATTTTCGATATTGATGCCAATGGTATTTTACATGTAACGGCAAAAGACAAAGGCACAGGTAAAGAACAGAAGATTCGCATTGAAGCCGGTAGCGGTTTAACCAAGGATGAAATTGAAAAGATGAAAGCTGAAGCTACCGCAAATGCAGATAAGGATAAAGCCGAAAAAGAAAAAGTTGAAAAACTGAACCAGGCAGATAGTTTGATCTTCCAGACCGAAAAGCAATTGAAGGAATATGGAGATAAAATTCCTGCTGATAAAAAAGGTACTATTGAATCTGCGCTGAACCGTTTAAGGGAAGCTCACAAATCTCAGGACTTAGCTCAAATTGACCCTGCAATTACAGAATTGAACAATGCATGGACAGCGGCCAGTGAAGAATTGTACAAAGCAACACAAGGTGCTGGTGGACCTCAGGCAAATGCTGATGGCGGACAACAGCAAAGCGGCACAGGCAATGCAGGAGAAAATGTAACGGATGCAGAGTTTGAAGAAGTGAAGTAAGATAACACGAATTAATCCCGATAGCTATCGGGAACAAATTACACGAAATAAAAACCCACGGCAACAACCGTGGGTTTTTTTATATTTAACCCAATACAATCCAATTGATATTATGAAACAATGATCATTTTTTCTTCCATGCATCAAGCTGGTGTAATAACCTGTGTTGTGTAACACTTTTATCATGTTCATCTTCACCTTCTAAAAAAGAATCCCTGTCTTCCTCATCCAATTCATCAAGAAACTCTTTACCGGTTTGCGGTGATTCAAGAACAGCTCTTGCTTCTTCAAGCAAAAATTCATCGTTACAGCTATCAATCAGTTTATGCAGTTTTTGTTTGAGTTCGGGTGCCATAACAAACGATTTTCTTAAAGTTACAAAGTTTGAGTTCTCCAAAAAAGAATTGTTTAACACGGAAATATTGTAGATTCTTAAGCAAAAAATTAGTTTAGGCATCGAATACACTAACTGCTGGTATGAACAAGAAACATCTGCCCGTTTTTTCTTTTGTTTTAATCCTTGTTGCTGTATTTGCTTTTACGTCCAGCCATTCAAACAGAAGTATACAAAAAAGTTCTGTTGACACTATTGTCCCGCCGACCATCAAAGCAAAAGATCACCTGGGAAAAAGCATTGTTTCAAAATCGGGTGTTATCAGCTTTACTACCGGTTTGGAAAACGATTTTTACTATGTCGATTCAGTAAACAAGCTGGTTCATTTTTATGTTGAAGCGAGGCTTTCCAAATTTTTGAATGACCGCTCCGGGCGAATTCCTTTAAACATATCCATAGTAATAGACAGGAGCAGTTCCATGCAGGGCATTAAAATGGGGTATGCTAAAAGAGCTGCAAAAAATATTATTGATCAGTTAAAGTCAGAAGATGTGGTAAGTATTGTTGTGTATGATAACAATGTTGACACTATTCAGCCTCCGATTCGGGTCATCGAAAAGGAAAAGATCAAGTCTAAAATCGATCTCATCGTTCCGCAAGCCAGCACCAACCTATGGGGCGGAACTGAACAAGGATATCAATTTGTAAAAAGAAATTTTAAAATGGGATACGTTAACCGCGTATTACTGATTAGCGACGGGTTGGCCAATGTCGGGTTAACCGATTCAACACTCATCAAAATAAACGTTCAGAAGTATAAAGATGAGGAAGGTATAAGCATATCAACCTTTGGAGTAGGCCTTGATTATAACGAAACGCTAATGACAGATATGGCCGAAACCGGTGCAGGTAATTATTATTTTGTTGATGCGCCGGATAAAATGACTGTCATCTTTAATAATGAATTGAACGGCTTACTAAGTGTTGCAGCGCAAAATGCTGAATTCAGAATCAAACTTCCTAAAGGAGTTACCATTCAAAAAGGGTATCCTTTAAAATGGCAGCAAAATGGAGATGAAATCATAGTTAAACTTAGAGATCTTTCATCAGAAGAAATTAAAGCAACACTGTTTACCTTCAGGATCGGTGATAGCACTAATGAAGTGCTCAAATTCACATCCACGCTTACTTACACCGATGCAACAGACGACTCGCAAAAATCATTAATGAATGTAAACTTTTTAAGTCCTGTAAAAGATGTGGATGCTTATCTTACTCATTTCAACAAACAGGTTATTGAACAAACCATTTTGTACACTGCCAATGAAAACCTGGAGACGGCAATGAACCTGATGGAGAAAGGCGATTATAAAGAAGCAGGAAAATACCTAAGCAGCAATAGCGGTTATTTAAAAGCAAATTTCATTTATGTGAATAAGGATGCCGCTCTAATGAAACTGGATTCAGTAAACAGCAATTACAGCGTTCAATACCTGCAAGCAGAAACCATCAGCAAAGACTCTGTAAAAAGAATACAGAAAGCCAGCAAAGCTGTAAACTATAAAATCAGGAATAAGAAGCAATAATGTGCCTTCTACCTTTCACCCTTAACCTTAAATGATGTCCATTGCCAGCACAAAGAAGGTAGTAACAAAAGGCAGGAGCAAGGTCAGCCAGGGCCAGTGGGCATAAATAGCAAAAGCCAGTGCTGCAGTAGAGATGAAGAACAGTAACCAATACAAACCTTTATTTTTCTTACGAACTTCCATCAGATAAATTTTGCGCAAAAATAGGGCAGAGCCTCTAATTAAATACACCATTTTAAAAACAATCAAAGTTCTCCTGAACATTCATTCAAAGCTTTTATTATTTTCGCCGCAATTGTGTTTAGGACACACGACCGTTAAGATTGTAATTTGAATCTGATGAAAATTGATTTTTACCTGCGGTTTCATACGAAATTCGGTCAGTCGCTCGCAATAACCGGAAACTTACCTGTATTGGGTGAGGATGAGCCGGACAAGGCTTTGCCAATGAGTTTTCTTAGCGATGAACTATGGCAGGTTTCCATTGAAATTGATCCCTCAGAAACCGAAACACTTCGGTACCGCTATATTTTTATCGATGAAAAAGGAGTTTGGGAAAAAGAAGCCGAAAAGGAACGCATTGTTGAAATCAAAAAAGCAAAGCATGACCTTTTATTCGTCGATACCTGGAACGATCCAAGCCTGTTTGAAAACTCCTTCTATTCCGCACCTTTCAAGGAAGTTTTTTTCAGGGATCGAAAAAAACTAAAGCTCAAAAAGAACAATTTCTATACCCATCAATTCAAAATAAAAGCGCCTCTTGTTTCTCCTGACGAAACCGTTTGTTTGCTGGGAAGTTCGGAAACCCTGGGGTATTGGAATACAGATACGCCGATCCTGTTAAGCAAAAAAGGAAACTGGTGGACAGTGCATCTTGAAATTCCAGCATCCGAATTTGCCATGTCTTACAAATACGGCGTTTACAATTTAAAAACAGGAAGTTTTGTCCGGTTTGAAAATGGAGATAACAGGATACTGCACAATGACGGTTCCGTCAATAAAAAAACAATCATTCATGATGGTTTTTTAAGATTGCCCGTTAACCAATGGAAAGGTACCGGCCTTGCCATTCCTGTTTTTAGTTTGCGCAGCAACAACAGCTTTGGCATTGGTGAATTTAATGACATTAAATTGTTAGTGGATTGGGCAGATGAAGTTGGAATGAAGATGATCCAGCTTTTACCAATAAACGATACGTCGGCAACAAATACCTGGAAAGATTCTTATCCTTATGCCGCCATATCTGCTTTTGCCCTGCACCCGATCTATATCAATCTTCAAAAAGTTGCAGGCAAAAAAGGTGAACCGATCATCAAAACACTGAATAAAAAACAAAAGCAACTGAACGGGCTTGCCGAAATTGATTATGAGCAGGTGATCCATTTCAAGATAAATGTGCTCCACGAACTGTTTGATCTTGACAACCTGGATTTTCTCAA
>JAGIAB010000512.1:261-2557 GCA_017745135.1 Flavisolibacter sp. | reverse complement strand
GCCTTTGCTCCCTTACTTTTTGTTGTTTCTTTTTATCCGCCTTTTCCAGGCTTTTTAAAGTAATGTGGCCAACCACATCAACAAATTCAGGTTCTATTTCTTTCGGCTTACCGGTTACTTCAACAGCTTCCAATTCTTCAGGAATAATATTTTGCTGGTTGAGTGAGCGAATCTTTCTAACCCTTTCAATAGTTAATGGATATTGTTTGTTGCTGTCGGGCAATACATACCACATCAGGTTTTTGAAAATATCTTTTTTGATTAATGTTGCCGTACCTCTTGCCACCTGGAGCATATCTGCATTTTCAGGAAAGCCTTGCAGGGCATCAAGATAAGTATCCAATTCATAATTCAAACAACATTTCAAACGGCCGCACTGCCCGCTGAGTTTTGTTTGATTGATAGAAAGATTTTGATATCGGGCCGCTGTTGTGTTTACCGATTTGAAATCAGTGAGCCAGGTAGCGCAGCAAAGTTCTCTGCCGCAGCTTCCAATCCCGCCAACTTTTCCAGCTTCCTGCCTTGAACCAATTTGCCTCATCTCAACTTTCAGCTTAAACTCCGAAGCATAAATTTTAATAAGCTCACGGAAGTCAACACGATCATCGGCTATATAAAAGAAAGTGGCTTTTTTTCCATCCGCCTGAATCTCCACCTGGCTCATCTTCATATTCAGATTGAGTTGGCGGGCAATGGCGCGGCTCCTGATCAGGGCTTCTTTTTCTCTTGCCTTATTGTTTTTCCAGATTTCAATATCCCTATCGCTTGCCCTGCGTAAGACTTTTTTCATTTCAGGATTGAATTCATCCACACCTTTCTTTTTCAATTGGATGCGAACGACTTCTCCTGTCAGGGAAACTTCTCCCACATCAAAGCCGCTCACACCTTCTACGGTAATGAGTTCGCCTTTTTCAAAATGCTGTAAGGAGTTATTTCGGAAAAATTCTTTGCGGCTGCCTTGATTAAAACTTACTTCGATGACACGGCAGGAGTCATCGACATCATAAATAGGAAGGTTGACAAGCCAATCGTATGTATTCATCCTGTTACAGCCACCGGTACTGCAACCTCCGTTGCTTTTGCATCCATTGGGTTTGCCTGTTCCACAACTACCACATCCCATACTTAATTATTTCCTTGTTATTAATCAATTATCGGAGGCAACGGCTGCAGAATAGCTATGAAACACCAATGTTATCAAGAGTCAGGAATGTCGGATAAGCAAGCAGGATAACATCCTTTGACTTTGCGACTTATGACTATTTATAGAGAGTATTCGATAGCTTATTAAATCCTTCCCACTTTGCCGATAACCTCTGATATATATTGAGTCCCGTACCTACGGGATTATAGCAAATATAATTTTTTTATTGATGTCAACGTAGCGACACAAAATTTTGCAGCTCTACACTGTTATTACAATATTGTTTTTAACAATGTGGAAGATTTTAATGGTAAGTGCGTGAAAGAGGATTTTTGCATTGGCATTCCGTTCGATATAGTAGGTAGCTTTATCGAGTTCTTCGGCAATAGCTTCTTTTTGTTCCAGGCTCATGACTTTGTTGAGGCGGGGCACAAAATCCTGCTCGCCGGATGACATGGCGTTTAATAACTTTTCTTTCAGCGTATCGTCAGCTACCTGCATACGCACAGCCTGTTCTATCAAATGCGTAAAGTGTTTAAGAAACTGTTTTTGTTTTTCCCTGCCGAGCCTCCCGATCTCTTCAATCAGCTTTACTTGCGCAATGGTTTGGTTTTTTAAACTGGCGTTGAGCCATTCGCGAAGCAGCCCATGAAAATCTTCATCGGCATGCTGTATCAGGTTCAAAGCTTCACGATAGTTACCATTGCTGGCGTTGGCAATTTGTCTTGCCTGCTCAGCGGTACAGGCTTTTTTTGAAACCAGGCTTTGCTCAATATCATTTGCTTCCAGCGCCGGAATTTTTACTAACTGGCAGCGGGATAAAATGGTAGATAAAATTTCACCTTCATTCTCAGCTACGAGGATAAACAAAGTATCGGCAGGTGGTTCCTCTATCATCTTCAGCAATTTGTTTCCTTCCTTGCCTAAATATTCCGGCATCCACATCAAAAGAATTTTATAACCGCTTTCAAAACTTTTCAGGTTCAGCTTGCGTATTATATCGTTGCACTCGTTTGCCGTGATATTTCCCTGTTTGTTTTCCGCATCAATGAACTGAAGCCAGTCGTAAATATTTCCATAAGGAAGTTGGCGGATGAATTCTCTCCACTCTGTAATCCAATCAGTGCTAATTGGTTTTTCATCACTGCGTGT
>JAGIAB010000512.1:0-251 GCA_017745135.1 Flavisolibacter sp. | reverse complement strand
GTGTAGTCTTTTTAATAACAGGATAGGAGAAATGAATATCGGGATGAACGAGCTGTTCTGTTTTGCTGAATGATGGTTGTTTTTGCATCCAGGTATCTGCTTCTTCGGGAGAGGAAGGCAATTTTACTTCCACAGGTTCTCCAAATAGTGAAGCTTCCGGTGATTGATCTTTATTGGGTAGTAAACTTACATATTGGGCAAAAGCCATTGCTAAGGGTAAGGCGCCACTACCTTCTTGTCCTAAAAAAAGT
>JAGIAB010000511.1 GCA_017745135.1 Flavisolibacter sp. | reverse complement strand
GACGCAGAGAACACTGAGTTCTTCTCCGCGGCCTCAGCGCCTCAGCGTGATATTATATTTCTCATTTCTTCACCAAAGAACTCACCTCCCAATTATCCGTTCTAAAAGGTATAATTGGCAACCCTTCTTTATTAAATACATTGGACATACCGATATTGCTAAATGAAAATCTTACAGCAACAGGATTTGCAATTTCTTTATTCCATACAACGATCCGGCCTTTTTCCAGTTTCACCTCTGCGGGCAAAAAGTTTTGATCGCTTCCTGCAATGTAAAACTCTGTGGGTTGTTTCTCGCTGCCCTTAAGCATGAAACCATTTGGAGCATGATCAAAATATAAATTGATCTTTCCTTTACTTACTTCCATCCGGTTATATTTCGGGTTCAAATAAACCGGTGCAGGTATATTTTTCTTGTACGTATCCGCCAGTGCAAGATTCGCCAGGCGTAGGCCCACATTTAATTTATCAAGCGGGTGCTGGCTTTTGATGTTATCAACAAGATCTGTGATCACCACCATTCCTGTTTTGGGATAGGATAAAGAACGGGTTTGCTGCTCCATGAGTACAGCTGCTTCATAAGGTGTTTCATAAGAAGCATAGGGAGCAATTTGTATATAATAAAAAGGGAAATCCTGTTCAAATTGTTTACGCCAGGCACCGATCATTCCAGTAAACATTTTTTCATAAGCATGAGCTCTTGGTGTGTTTCCCTCGCCCTGGTACCAAATAATGCCTGCAATGGAATAATTGGAGATGGGATAGATCATCGCATTATAGATCATCGCAGGTTTGTTTGGCCTGTAAGTGACATCTTTTATTTTGGTAGCCGCTTCTTTCATTACCAGATCGCTGTCAATTACTTCGTTTGGTTCCCATAATTCAACAGGTGTTCCACTCCATGCCGATTGAATCAATCCAATAGGCACATTTAAATCAGTTTGCAATTTCTTTCCGAAAAAATAACCGGCAGCGCTGAATCTTCTTAGCGTTTCTTCGTTGCAGGCTACCCACTCTCCTTCGCAATGGTCCTGGGGATATTCAGAAGTCTTTTTTGCTACAGTGAAAAAACGGATCTTATCGTTTTTGGAATTAGGTAGTTCATCCTGTATTTGTTTGGTATTGCTCATTTCCATATTCGATTGGCCGGAACAGACCCATACTTCACCAATCAGAATATTTTCTAAAACAATTGTATTGCGCCGGCCTTTTATGGTAATGGTATAAGGGCCTCCGGCAGCAGGTGTACTCACCTTTGCCTTCCATTTTCCGCTATTGAATGCTGTTACGGAGTCGGCAGTAGTTTTCCAGGAACATTCAATTGTAAAACGCTCACTTGGATCTGCCCATCCCCAAAGAGTAGCCTGCGAGTTTTGTTGCAAAACCATATTGCTGCTCATAATTGGAGGAAGCTTTATAATGGCGAACAGTTTTGAAGTAAAAGAAAAAATGAGAAGGAAGATCCAAAGCAGTGATAGTTTTTTCATATGCAAGATTTTCGTTTCACTAATATACAGGTTATACGTTGCCTGCAAATTTTCTTTAACCTGGGTTAACCTTTCCAATTTCATCTGGCTGTGTCCAAAATCACAATGCCCTATATTTGCCAATCAATCTTTTGCTGATGAATCCATTTGAAGATTTTGAAGCCAATCTTACCGGCGAAGAAGGTAAAACAGAGGAGACGAAAACCAGTTGGTTTAAACGTTTGAAAAAAGGAATTACTACTCCTTCATCTGAAAGGAAAGAAACGCCGGAAGGCTTGTGGACAAAATGTCCTGAGTGTAATTATATCTGTACAGTAAGCGATCTGCGTGAAGCTTTGTTTGTCTGTCCGAAATGTGGTTATCATCACCGCATTGGCAGTAGCGAGTATTATGAGATTTTGTTTGACAACAATGATTTTACTGAACTTTTTGATAACATCCGGTCCAAAGACTTTTTAGGTTTTAGTGATTTGAAGCCTTATGAGCAAAGGCTGGAAGAAACCTGGACAAAAACCAGCCTGCAGGATTCAATGCGGGTGGCAACTGGTAAAATTGAAGGTCACGGAATTGTGGTAGCCTGTATGGATTTTGAATTTATCGGGGGATCATTAGGAAGTGTGATGGGAGAAAAATTCAGTCGTGCAGTTGATTATTGTTTAGAGCATCGTTTGCCTTATATGGTTATTTCCAAAAGTGGTGGTGCCCGTATGATGGAGAGTGCTTTTTCATTAATGCAATTAGCAAAAACAAGCGGCAAACTTTCACAACTTTCCGATGCTAAACTTCCTTACATCTCTTTACTAACCGATCCTACTTTCGGAGGTATCTCGGCATCGTTTGGTATGCTTGGCGATTTGAACATTGCAGAGCCAGGGGCATTGATCGGCTTTGCGGGACCAAGAGTAATTAAAGAAACGATAAAAAAAGATCTTCCACCGGGATTCCAAAGAAGTGAATTTATTTTAGAACACGGATTCCTCGATTTTATCGTTAACCGAAAAGAATTGAGGCAAAAAATTGCAACTGTTCTCACATTATTTGAGAATTAAATGGAAATCAAAAACAGGCAGGCCTATTC
>JAGIAB010000510.1:2530-5085 GCA_017745135.1 Flavisolibacter sp. | reverse complement strand
GTCTTCTAAGGCTCTGAGATCTATTTTTTTGAAAAAGACGTTTGTGGATTCAAGGAGATGCTGGATAAAAACTATAAAACACTTTTAGAATAGACCGTTCCTTTCAATGCCAATCAAAACCAGAAAGGTTTTAGTCCTCCAAGCTTTTGCAAGTACAGCGATAAGGTTAACCGGAAGCAAAGGAAAATGTGAGGCGCTTTTTACAGCGAATGATACGGAATAGCTGACAGCTGCTATGAGCAAACAAAGTGGATGTGTTTTGCCGCTTCCTTATTCCGTGCATGTTTTTATTATTTACATTTTACAATTTGTAAATTGTAAATCAGTTAATTATCTTTGTCCCATGGAACGCAACAATGGCATGAGACCACAGGATGTAGCGGTACTGCTTAAAATATTGCTTTTAAAGGATCAACCCTGGATGAAAAAAGACCTGGCACAGGACCTCTTTATTAGTCCTGCCGAAATTGGCCATTCCCTTAACCGGTCCCAATTAGCCGGACTGGTAGACTTGGATGGAAAGAAAGTGATGAAGAAGTCATTTTTAGAATTTTTGGTTCATGGATTCCCTTACGTATTCCCGGTGCGTCCCGGTGGTGTGACCATTGGTATTCCTACTGCCCACAGTGCTTCTGCTATGAGTAAATTTATTATGAGCGAGGAAAAAGTAGTATGGCCGTACCCTCGTGGAAAGGTAAAAGGTCATGCTGTTGCCCCTCTTTACAAGGGAGCCATTGAGGCAAGCCTTCGTGATCTTGAACTGTACGAGCTTTTATCTCTTTGTGATGTTTTAAGGATTGGACGGTTAAGAGAAAAACAAAAAGCAAGGGAGTTAATCGAAGCAAAGCTGGTGCAAGGACTTGTAAAAATGGAAAAGTAAAAATTTATGGATGCAGTCTATCTTCAAAATATCAGCAGGATAAGAGCTGTAGCACAGGCGCTCAAACCACTCAATCAAAAAGTTGTTTTTGTAGGTGGCGCAACCATAGCCTTGTATGGCAACTGGAATACTGCCTTCGAAGTCAGGCCCACAGATGATATAGACGTAGTAATTGAACTGGCGACTTATGGCAGCTTTGCTAAATTGGAAGAAAGATTAAGAGAAATCGGTTTTGTAAATGACACCGAAGCTAAAGTAGTATGCCGCTACAAGATCAGGGGCATTACCGTTGATATTATGCCAACAGATCCAAAAGTAATCGGCTTTAGTAATCGGTGGTACCCCGAAGGATTTCGAAGTGCAATACAATACGATCTTACTGAAAGGGAAAGCATTTACATCTTTTCTTTGGAGTACCTGGTGGCCACAAAGCTTGAAGCATTTTTCTCAAGAGGCAAGACTGATTTTTTATTCAGCAGGGATTTTGAGGACCTGGTTTATCTTTTTGAAAATGCAGAAGGAGTCGAAGAGGCTCTTGCGAATTGCACTGGTGATCTGAAAAATTATCTGGCTTCGAGTTTTAAGCTGCTTTTACAGCACGAAGATTTTGAAGAAGGCTTGTTTGCCCATCTGCATCCTACCCATGCATCTTTTCAGGTGAAGCGAATAAAAGATTTGCTCCTCGCACTAATCGAAAAGAAAAATCCCTAAGATCATGCTCCAGGTCAACAGAACTTTCTGATAGTTCGACTACCGTTCTATCTACCTCCACCAGAACGGCTAAATCAACAACTATTTTGCATACAGATTAATGATGGTGTTGTTGACACCAGATGCGTGCCAATGTTTTTGTGAACCCAGGAAAATTACAGCCTATGTTTAGTAGCATTTCATGGCAGGAGTATTGGACTTCACTCACTCTAATAACCTTAGCCTATTACCTCGTTATTTATCTTCTTTATTTTAAAAAGGGGAAACAGCTTTCATCACAAAAACAAGTGTTTATTCCAGGAGGTTCACCAAAGGAAGAAAATCAACCTACTCTTTTTGAAGTTGAGAGTCCATATAGTGAACAAAGGACGAAGGAAGGGGAAGAACACATGATTCAGGCATGCATGGATGAACTCAAAGCATTTTTTGAAAATCAGAAAAGTAAAAAAGTAGTTAAGACTGAATTGATGTTAGGCCTGTACACGATTCTTCAAAAATTTCCTTCACTCAGACATTCAGATTACAGGGAATCCCTGACCAATGTTATTGCCAACCAATGCGAAGCTATTTGTTCCATTCACTTAAGTGCTGAGGAATTGAAGGGTGTGTGGTTTGGTTAGTGAATGAGGGCGAACAAAGCCCCTTTAAAAAAAGGGGCTTTTACAATCAATCGTTTTACCGGAAAAAAATTGTCGAATATGAAAAAGTGCAGAAAGAAGCTACGCTCAGGAAAAATGCTTGTTAATGGCAGCTTAAGTCTCATTGCTTTAGTATCAACTGCCATTGCATTTTGCCAGGATGGCGTGGCCGGTATTAATGAGGCCAATACGAAAGTAAGAGGTTACTTCTCAGCGGGCACAAACCTGATGTATGCTGTGGGTGCCATTGTGGGACTGATCGGTGCTATTAAAGTATTCAACAAATGGAACGCAGGCGATCATGATACCGGAAAAGTCGCGGCTGC
>JAGIAB010000510.1:0-2507 GCA_017745135.1 Flavisolibacter sp. | reverse complement strand
AGAGCATTGAGTTCAAGGGTTTCAAAGCGCAATACATCTGGTACCTGGGTGGGGGCCTGTTAGTTCTTTTAATCCTCTTTGCAGTGCTTTACATCTGCGGTGTGCATCCATTCATCTGTCTTGCCATTGTACTTATTTGTGGAACTGTGTTGTTCATTTATGTCGGCAGGCTTTCGAATAAATATGGTGAATACGGACTAATGAAAAAGATGGCTAAGAAGGGGGTCCCCAAAGTAATAATGAAGCCGGCAAGAATGGATTTTGGTATGACAGCCTGAATTCAAAAATTCCGGCTATGAAAACGGCTGGCATTCGTGCCCTGTGGATGCCTCCTCCTTCAAAGGGTAATTGGGGCATTTCGGACATGGGCTATGGCATTTTTGACCATTATGATCTTGGTGCTTACAATCAAAAAGGAAGCACGGAAACAAGATTTGGTTCCAAAGCCGAATTATTGAATTTAATCAGCACTGCACATTCCACTACTGGTGGCGCTCCTTACATGGACGTATATGCAGATGTTATTTTAAATCACATTTATAGCAACAACACTGATGCAGAAGAAAGCGGCGATAATCCTGCCGTAAAAACCTATGTGTTCAATAAAGCAGTGAGTGGAGGCACACAACGTGTTCCTTTTCCTACCAACGAAATCCGCTGGATCATTCCCAACGCTTCTGCAGGAGATTATTATATCCAGATTAGCGGCTATTTTCTCAATTACAGCGGTGCGGTTGGCGAAAGAGGCTATGATGTGAAGTTCACATTTACCAATAATACCCCCCCGGTACAAAATTCGCAGCAATGGGAATTTGAACCCAATAACGGAAGCGGTCAATATAATGTAGCGCAGGATCAAATTACGTACAGCGGCCATATGCAAAGCAGCACTGACATCGATGAATATAAAATCAGCCTTGCTTCAGCGCATACAATTGAGATTACCCTTACTGCAAGAAAAGAGGGAACCAATGCTCAGGGCGGCTGGGAATGGCAGTGGGCTGCACAAAGCAATGGCTACTACCCTTCTGCTGTCTGGTACAATGGAACCAATCTGGCCGGTACAACATTGAAGGCCTATACAGCAACAAATATTGATTATGTGAATCATACCGGCACGGGCGAAGCGAATTATACCTGGGCTTATAACAACTTTCACCCGGTGGACGCGGCTGATTATTTAGGTGATGGCGGAAGTACAGAAGGGGGCTTTGAAGACCAAATTGTTTCGAACACCAAGTGGTTTGGGAATGACTTGAACACATTTGATACAACGGTTCAAACACGGTTAAAAAATTGGGGTTACTGGCTGGCCAACACCATTGGCTTTGATGGCTTTCGCCTGGATTTTGTCCGTGGATTTCAAACGCAAATGGTGTCTACGTGGGTGAATCATCTTCCGCAAAAAACAGGCGGTGGACAACGTTTCATTGTGGGAGAATATTTCACCAGTTATAAATACCGTTTGAAAAATTGGGTAAACGATCTGGCTTCACAGGGAAGCGATGTGGACGCCTTTGATTTCCCGCTAAAGACAACGCTTACCCAAATGACCAATGGTAATGGGGCGAGTTTCAACATGGCCTGGTTGAATCATTCCGGAATGGTAAGAGATGACGGCGGTAATTCGCTATCAGGAATTTCAGTGGTGACCTTCCTGGAAAACCATGATACCGGAAAAGAACATGATAAATGGGTGACCAAAGACTGGAAGATGGGCTATGCTTACATTCTTTTTCATGAAGGAAGGCCCTGTTTGTTTTACCCGCAATATTATGGTGTGACGCAGGTGGATAATGATAACAATGCGCTGACTGTAACTGCACCCGGATCACTGCAAAATGACATCAATAAAATGATTTCATTGAGAAGTAAATATTTGGGCGGATCGTTGATTGTATTAACGGAGCAAGGCAACCCGATTTCGGAGCCCAGTCCCAATAACACCACAACATTTGCAGGTGACGCATGGAACGTGTATGTAGCAAGAAGACAGGGCAACGGCACAAAGAGCGGGGCTATACTTGTGATGAACAACAATGATAATCTTACCAGGGGAATATGGGTGGACAATGATGGCTCGCCCAACGGGACATCCACTGCCGGTTATGCCGATTGGAAGAACCAGGTTTTAGTCAATGTTTTAAATCCATCACAAGTCGTTACGGTTGCTGCCGACGGACGGGTTCATTTGTATGCTCCTCCACGCGGGTATTCTGTCTGGGTTCTGCAATCAGAATATGTGGCACTAAGACAAATACAAACTGTAAACACTGCTGATCCCATCGCAGCCACAAGGATTTATCCCAATCCTTCGCCAAGGCAAACCACTATTGAATTCAGTGTTCCTGAAAAAACCAATGTACAACTTGAAGTGTATGATATGACCGGGCATAGAGTCAGCGTTCTTTCCAACACTATTTTAAACAAGGGACGCTACAAAAAGGTTTTTACTTCCAATATAAGCGGCGCCTTTACTTACAAATTAACCGTTGGCAATACAACAG
>JAGIAB010000050.1:7273-12822 GCA_017745135.1 Flavisolibacter sp. | reverse complement strand
CCCTTTAGTTAATCAACCAAAACTGGTGTAATAATGAGTAAACGAGTATTGATAACAGGCGGCGCCGGCTTTTTGGGTTCGCATTTATGCGACCGGTTTATTAAGGAAGGGTACCATGTTATTGCTATGGATAACCTGATCACAGGCGATTTACGAAACATTGAGCATCTTTTTAAGCTGAAGGAATTTGAGTTTTACCATCACGACGTAACCAAGTTCATTCACATTCCCGGTCAGCTCGATTATATTTTGCATTTTGCTTCTCCTGCAAGTCCTATTGATTATTTAAAAATTCCCATTCAAACACTAAAAGTGGGTGCAATGGGAACACACAATTGCCTGGGACTGGCAAAAGCAAAAGGTGCAAGAATGTTAGTGGCGTCTACCAGTGAAGTGTACGGCGATCCATTGGTGCATCCGCAAACGGAAGAATACTGGGGCAATGTAAACCCTGTTGGTCCCCGCGGCGTGTATGACGAGGCCAAACGTTATTTGGAATCCATTACCATGGCCTATCATAATTTTCATGGAGTGGAAACAAGGATCGTTCGCATCTTCAATACGTATGGTCCGCGTATGCGACTCAATGATGGACGTGCCCTGCCTGCTTTTATCGGCCAGGCATTGCGTGGTGAAAACCTGACTGTCTTTGGTGATGGTTCTCAAACCCGTTCCTTCTGTTATGTTGATGATTTGATTGAAGGTATTTACCGGTTGCTTCTTAGCGATTACGCCATGCCGGTGAATATTGGTAATCCCGATGAAATTTCACTGAGGGATTTTGCAGAAGAAGTATTGAAACTTACCGGCAACAAAGTAAAGATCACTTACCAACCTTTGCCGGCAGATGACCCAAAGCAACGTAAGCCTGATATTACAAAAGCAAAAGCCATCCTGGATTGGGAGCCTAAAGTGCATCGCAGTGAAGGTTTGCAAAGGACATACGAATATTTCAAATCCCTGCCTTCTGAAGAATGGTCAAAAGAACCAAAAGAGTTTGTAAGTAATAAGTAGTGAGCGTAGGAAGTAAGAATGGAATTTGAATAGGTAACAAACAAGAAGATTATTTTAATAAAAATCCCGTCCTTGTGATGGGATTTTTTTATTAGCTGATGTGGACGATTTTTTCCTCAATACTTGAGAGGAAGTAACAAATTTGTCATCATTGGTTAAACTGCTGTCTTGTAAAATCAATTGCATCAAACGCTTTTGTGCCTGCTGGCAAATGGGTTAAATGGCATAATCTTTTAGTTAAGTAAAAAGTATGGAACCTGTTCCCGCCAAGCCGATTATTTTGTATGCTGAGGATGATTTTGATGATTTTGAGTCAATAAAGGAGGCCCTTCATCAATTGTCTGACCAACCGGTATTGCTTCATGCAAAAAATGGCCAGGAGGCGGTTTCTTTTATTGAGAACGCTACGGTTCTTCCTTCCCTGATCGTTTTAGATTTGAATATGCCCATTATGGACGGTAAGGAAGTATTGCAATGGCTGAAAGCAAACGATGACTATAAAAATATTCCCATAATGGTCTTTACCACTTCATCCAGGGAAGATGATGTGAAGCTTTGCCAAAAGCATGGGTGCACGTTTTTCAGAAAGCCCACATTGTACCGTGATCTTTTGCATGTGGCTCAAGCCATGCTCAACCTATGCGAAAAGTCTGCTGTTTAATTTTTTACCTTTATATAGCCCCAGCCTTCTCTTTGTTTAGAGATCACTTCGTAAATACCATCGGGAACAGTTCCAACACCTTCTAATAGCTGGCTCCTGTCAATGTTATGATTTTTCATAGCTACTTCGCAAACGCGGAAAGAAATGTTTTTGTTAGCCGCCAGTCTCACTACATCGGCAGGCACATACGATTTACCTTGTGTTACCAGATCCAGTCCCTGTCCATACATTACCACTTCCAGTTTGGCATCGGGGTCTCCTTTTGAAATTTCATTCAGCCAGCGGATCACGGCTCTTTGATCGGTGGTGTCTTTACTGGTAAAATCAAAAACCACCCTGTAATCTTTTTGCGCAATTGCAACGAAGGAAACTACTAAAAAGCAGAACAGCATTAGAGTATTTCGTTTCATAACAGAAGGTTTAGTTATTAAAAGTTACGATTTCTCGCCGACATCAATTTTGTATCATCTTTGCTGAAACATACCTATGGAGCTTTTTGTAGAACAAAATTCAATTGTAAGAAAGATCTGGGGTAAAAGCGATACGGTGCTTTTCATTTTTGCAGGCTCCGCCGCGGAGTTTGCTCTGAATAAAGCGGTTGATTGGCTCTACTATACAGGTAAACTCCCTGCTGATCCCATCGGAAGATTGTTTTCAACGGTTACCTATGCAAGAGCTATCATTTTTGCAAAAAATGAAGATGCGTTACAAACCATCGATAAAATCAATTTCATTCATAAGGCAATTGAAAAGGAGAGGGGATTTGAAATTCCTGATTGGTCCTATCGCGATGTTTTATTTATGCTGATTCATTATTCAATAGCCGCATTTGAATTGCTGGAAAGAAAATTGACGGATGAAGAAAAGGAGGAAGTGTACAATGTCTTTTATAGAACCGGTGTTCGAATGGAACTAAAAGACCTTCCAACCAATTATAAAGATTGGATGCTTGCAAGAGAGAATCACTTAAATACAGATTTGCAAAGGAGCAAATACACAATCGATTTGTTCAGACAATACAAGAAACATTTAGGTGCTGTGCGTTATAAAATATTGGTAGAGTCGCAAATATTAGTGGTGCCGGATAAAGTAAAGGGGTTGTTGCGCTTCAGAAGATTTTCATTATTGATACCGGCAGTTCCTGTTTATAAACTTACACGCAAACTAAATCTGGATACATTGGTAAAAGCAGTTCTTCTTCCATCTGCTTATAAAAAAGAGATTAAGGAACTGGATATTGTAACCTAATTTAAAACTGTTTATGATCTGGCATAGAGCTTACACACTTGAAGAAGCACAACAAACAGTTGCCGGCACAATGATCGACCACATTGGCATCGAGATTACGGAAGTAGGGAAAGATTTCTTGAAAGGCACAATGCCGGTTGATCATCGTACCGTACAGCCAATGCGGATTTTGCATGGCGGTGCTTCTGTTACACTAGCCGAAACATTGGGAAGCCTGACAGCTACCATGGTCATTGATAATGAAAAGAAATTTTGCGTTGGCCTGGAGATTAATGCCAATCATATTCGTGCGGTAAAAGCCGGCTTGGTTGCAGGAGTTGCTAAACCCATACACATTGGTTCTTCCACGCAGGTATGGAGTATTGAAATTACTGATGAAGAAAAACGGCTGGTGTGTACAAGCCGTTTAACGATGGCTGTGCTGGATAAAAAATAATTTATTCATCTTCTACTTCCACTTCTAAACGTGGAAGTGTAAATGAAAAAATACTGCCCTTGCCCGGTTCGCTTTCTATATGCATTTGCCCGCCATTCTTATGAAGAAATTCTTTACACAACATCAATCCCAAACCTGTTCCCGATTCGCTTGAGGTTCCTTTTGTTGTATAAAAATTGCTTTGATTAATTTTTTGAATGGCTTCTTTGCTGATACCGACGCCGTTATCCTGAACATAAATCTCCACAAAAGAAGCAATTTCATTTACGCCCACTTCTATATAACCCTGGTTGGGAGTAAACTTAATAGCATTGGATAAAAGATTGCGAAGAATAAGATTCACCATGTCTTTGTCAGCATAAACATATACAGGTGCGTTGTTCTTGTTTTCAATATAGATCTGCTTGGCTTCAGCTTGCAAACGCAGTTGTTGTAAAGCCTCATTGATCATTTTGGAAAGGTCAAGTTCCTCCAGTCTTGCAGCATTTGATTGCATTTGCGTTTTCGTCCACTGTAATAAATTCTCCATGAGGCCGATCGTGTAGTTGAGATCCATCAAAACATCGGGAACCACTTTTTTAATCTCCGGTGCAGGCGTATCCTTTTGATGCATGTTCCTGAATAAATTTCGCAAAGCATACATCGGTGTGCGCAGGTCATGGGAGACTACAGAAAATAATTTTGTTTTAAGGTTATCCAATTCTGCCAGTTCAGAAGTTTGTGTTTCCAGCAAGGTTACTTTTTCGGCAATGATCTCTTTTTGTTTATGGATTTCGTTGTTCTTTCTCTGTAAGATTTTTTGTTTCAGTAAAAGCCTGAACTGGTAACTGGTGTTTTCTTTTTTGATAAGATATAATCCATAAAAAATGAAACAGAGCGAGATGATATGATTCAGAAAGTAAAGTAATTTGAATTCATGCCTTACATCATAGCGGAAATAACTTAGTAGTACTGCCAGCACAAAATAGTTGATCATCGAAAGCGCTACTGCAAACAGCATATAACCCATATCCTGCAAAAAGAAAACGGCCAATACGCCATAAAGAAGAAAGTTCAATTCAATGCCGGCATTCATTCCCTGCAGGTAAACAAAGCCTGTGAAGAAAGGATAGAGTATAAAATAGCAAAGCAGTGCAGCCTGGTGTCGCTTTTGATAATTAAACAGTAAAGAGGCGATACTGATCGTTGCCGGTAAGCAACTTAGTAACCATGCGCTAAAAGGAATTTCATCTGTATGAAGCCAGCCAAAAAAAGGTATAAGCAGTCCGGCAAGTAGCTGAAAGAAGTTGAGTTGATTAAAAACTCCCAGTTTGCGTTTTTCGTAGTAGTTCATTCGTTCAGCAGTACCAATGTCTCTTATTTGTTGTAAAAAATTTTGATAAGCTTTTTTGACGGATAGTAAAACTTCACTGATCTCTTTTGATCGTACTTTTTGCTGGAAAGATGATATCTTTTCTAACAGGATTTCCATAAGCCGGATTTGGTAGTAAGGTTGCGACAAAATAGAAATTTTCCCTCGTAAATTCAAAGGATTCATGGATGAACTTTACGGTATTAAATTTATTTGTAATCGTAAGCTTGTTAGATTTGCCGGAATATGACTGTTCGTTTGAAAAATGTACGGCTATATTTATCCTTTCTGCTTTTGTTGCTCCTGATATTCCATGGTTTGTTTGCGCAAAGGATAAAGAATGAAAGCATTCTTCGGAACATACCTTCCAATCATTATTTCCGCTTTTATTACGAAAACGATTTTGTAGCGATTATCGACTATTACTATACTTCGGGAATGAATATGGAATGGGTAAAGCCGTCGTTTCAAAAAAATCCATTGAACAAAGTATTCTTTGGTGCGCCGGGATTAAAAATAAAATACGGCCTTGCTCTGGACCATTATGCTTTTACTCCGGTGCATATCGCTGAGCATGGAATTTTATACGGAGACAGACCTTATGCGGGATGCATTTCTATAAATTCATTTCAGATTGCAACGGATGAAAAGAAAAAAAGACAAATTTCAACTTCACTTGTGCTGGGTTTGATTGGTCCTGCAACGCAATGGGAATCTGTACAAACTTTTTTGCACAAACGTGTAATTGCTGCACCTCAGCCCCAGGGCTGGGATCATCAAATCAGGAATGACCTTATCCTCAATTATAAAGTAAACTTTGAAAAAAACTTAATTGGAGA
>JAGIAB010000050.1:0-7263 GCA_017745135.1 Flavisolibacter sp. | reverse complement strand
TCTTTATGCTTAACGGTAATGCTGAAGCTGTTGCCGGAACCATGAATGACAAATTAAGCGTGGGGTTAAGTTTAATGATCGGTAGAATCAATGATCCTTATAAATCCTCATCACTACCAGAGAACAAATGGGAGTTCTATGTATTTGGACATTCTTTCGTTAGCGCAGTAGGTTATGATGCTACACTACAAGGTGGAATGTTCAATAAAAAAAGTCCTTACACACTTTCTGCTTCAGAGATTAGCGGGTTCACACTTCAAAACCAGGTCGGGTTAATGATTCAGCATAAGAATATTTTCATCGAGCTTTCTGAAAGTTTTCTGTCAAAGGAATTTAAAACCGGACGCTCCCACATTTGGGGTGGACTTGGAATTGGTATCGATTTAGAATAAAAAGTCCCGTACTGGACGGGACTTTTCTTTATGCTTCTGTTGCATATAATTCAGTAGGTAAACAAACACAGATTAAATTCCTGTCGCCATACGTATCATTTACTCTTGATACCGAAGGCCAAAACTTATTTTGCTTCACATAGTCCAGCGGAAAGGCTGCCATTTCCCTGCTGTAAGGTCTTTTCCATTCATCACTGCACACTACAAATTGCGTATGCGGTGCATTCTTCAGCGGATTGTCTTTCCTGTCGATTTTATTTTCTTCAACCAAAGCAATTTCACGACGAATGCTCAGCAAAGCATCACAAAATTTATCGAGTTCACTTTTGTCTTCACTTTCGGTTGGTTCGATCATGATAGTGCCCGCAACAGGGAAGGACATGGTTGGTGCGTGAAATCCATAATCCATTAAACGTTTCGCTACATCAACTGCTTCTACCTCTGCAGATTTTTTGAATGGTCGCAGATCAACAATGAATTCATGCGCACAGGCACCATGATGGTTCGTATATAAAATATCAAATTGGTCTTTCAATCGTGCCAGCATGTAGTTTGCATTCAGTATGGCATACTCTGTAGCACTGCGAACGCCGTCTCTGCCCAGCATCCTGATATATGCATAAGAAATAAGAAGGATGGAGGCAGAACCATAAGGTGCGGCAGATACGGCTCCCTTGCGATCCCGCCCATGCGGGAACATCGACGCACTGGCCTCGCTTTTCGAAAAATTGCTATTGTTATCAGAATCTTGTTTAAGCAAGGGCTGTGAGTTGTTGACCTTCCCACCGGGAAGGTCGGGATGGACCTCAACATGCCCAGGCAAGAAAGGCGCAAGATGTTGTTTGGCGCAAATGGGCCCCATGCCAGGGCCACCGCCGCCATGAGGAATTGCAAATGTTTTATGCAAATTCAAATGGCAAACATCAGCACCAATTAACCCAGGTGCAGTTAATCCAACCTGTGCATTCATATTCGCACCATCCATATAAACCTGTCCGCCGTGTTGATGAACGATCTCCGTGATTTCTTTGATCGTCTCTTCATACACGCCGTAAGTTGAAGGATACGTGATCATTATCCCTGCCAGCTTATCTGCATTTTGCGCAGCTTTCAACTTCAGGTCTTCAACATCAACATATCCGTTCTCGAGTGCCTTCACCACTACCACATGCATTCCGGCCATTACCGCCGATGCAGGATTGGTGCCATGTGCAGAAATAGGAATGAGCATCACATTGCGGTGATGATCGCCCCTGCTTTCATGATAGGCTTTAATGGTTAACAAACCTGCGTATTCACCTTGTGCACCGCTGTTAGGTTGCAGGCTGCACGCATCAAATGCTGTGATCTCGCATAAATATTTACTCAATTCACGAACGATAAATTGATACCCTCCTGCCTGTTCAATTGGTGCAAACGGGTGGATCTTGCTCCAATGCTGCCAGCTCAGCGGAATCATTTCAGAAGCAGCATTTAATTTCATGGTGCAGCTTCCTAATGGGATCATTCCATGTACTAACGAGAAATCCTTGCTTTCCAGTGAATGGATGTAGCGCATCATCAACGTCTCGCTGTGGTACGTATTAAAAACGGGATGTGTTAAAAATTCAGATGTTCTTGTCAGGGCTGTTGGAATAATATCCAGGCTTCCTTCGTGTTCAATCGAGTAATCAACCGGGTCAACATCATTTACAAATGAGTTGATTACATCAAAAAGGGCGGACGTAGTTGTTGTTTCATCGATTGAAATTCCGATGAGCTGATTATCGTAATAACGGAAATTAAGTCTTTGCTTTTCTGCTTTTTCACGGAAAGGTTTTACATCCTCAACTTTTACAACAACGGTATCAAAAAAGTATTCATGTAAAACTTCATAGCCTCTTTCTTCCAATGCATTTGCCAGTGTTTGTGTCAGCAAGGCAATTCTTTTTGCAATATTTCTTAAGCCATCCGGGCCATGGTAAACAGCATACATTGCAGCCATATTGGCAAGCAGTGCCTGTGCCGTACAAATATTGGAAGTTGCTTTTTCTCTTTTGATATGCTGCTCTCTTGTTTGCAAGGCCATACGCAATGCACGGTTGCCTTGCGCATCAATAGTCACACCAATGATTCGTCCGGGTATGCTGCGTTTGAATTCGTCTTTGGCTGCAAAGAAAGCCGCATGAGGACCACCAAAACCAAGAGGAACTCCAAAGCGTTGCGATGAACCACAGGCAACATCGGCACCCAATTCGCCAGGCGGAGTTAGCAGGGTTAATGCTAAAAGATCCGTTGCCATGGCAACATAAGCTCCTGCATCATGAACACGTTGAATAAAACTGCTGTAATCTTCCACTGAGCCTTTATCGTTTGGATATTGAACCAATGCCCCGAAATAAGTTTGATCAATTTGAGCGGTCTTATAATCGCCAAATACCACTTCAATTCCAACAGGTATAGCCCTTGTTAAAACAACATCTTTGGTTTGAGGAAAGGTTTCGATATCAACAAAAAACTTTGGCCTTGTTAACTGATGTGCGTCTTTGTTCAGTAAGCTAAAGAACATGGTCATAGCTTCCGCCGCCGCGGTGGCCTCGTCAAGCAAAGAAGCATTGGCAATAGGCAGTCCGGTTAAATCGCTGACCACCGTTTGATAATTGAGCAGGCTCTCCAGGCGGCCTTGAGAAATCTCGGCCTGGTAAGGTGTGTACTGCGTGTACCATGCTGGATTTTCAAAAATATTTCTAAGGATGACGCTTGGTGTAATGGTATCATAATATCCCTGTCCAATATAGTTTTTGAAGATCTTATTTTTTAAAGAAACGTCTTTGATGTGCGAAAGATACTCTGCTTCACTCATGGCAGGTGACAGGTTCAAGTCATGACTCATGCGTATACCTGCAGGAACGGTTCTGTCAATTAACTCATCAAGACTGTTGACGCCAATTATTTTCAACATTTCTTTCGTCTGGCTTTCATTTGGACCATTATGACGACGCTGAAATTCTTTGGACTGGGACTCAAATAGACTCATAAAAATTATAACTCCTTTTAATACCGGTATGCGGCACGCAAAGGTAGTATAGGAAAATCTTATTTTTTTATGAGATAAAGCAAGGTGGAAAATGAAAGGCAAACATTGACAATTTAGTGAGGATTATGTAGCGATCTCCACTACTACTATCGCCGCCGGTTGTGTCACTCACTTCTGCGTTTAGAACGCTAGTGAGCATTGTGCGAAGTTTACAATTGATTGAGATCAACCCATGAAGCTGTAATAAAGAATTGAATCAGGTCTAATAATGTTCAATAATCAATGTTCTCCCGATAGCTATCGGGATCAATGCTCAACCACAAACCACAAACTCCAACCCCCAAACTAACATTTACCTCCGGTTAACGTTTGTTTTCGGTTCTTTGCAAAATGCCCGAAGATGTTTTACACAACTGGCAAAAAAAGAGCAAGGACAAGCAAAAGTATTTCAAAAATTTTTTGGCGAAAGCGGACAAAAATAAGGTTTTAAAAGAGTTGCCGCAATTGCATGAGGAAGCTTTTGAAAAAGTCGATTGCCTGCAATGTGCTGCCTGTTGTAAAAATTATTCGCCGCGATTTAAAACGCCTGATGTAAAACGTGTAAGCAAGCATTTGGGCATGAAGGAAAGTGTTTTTATCGAAACCTATTTGCGTGTTGATGAAGATGGTGATTTTGTTGTGAAATCTTCACCCTGTCCTTTTTTGGGAGAAGATAATTTTTGTTCGGTTTATGATGTTCGTCCTTCCGATTGTGCAAGATTTCCCTACACCGATGAAGATGTAATCATAAAAAGACAAAAGCTCACATTAAAGAATGCAAGCTTTTGCCCGATTACTTTTTATGTGTTGGAAAAGCTAACAGAAAAAATAAAATAAGCAATTTTTAAAGCTCCGTAGGAGCATGGTGTTTATAGAAACATCAATAAATTAAGAAGCAGGCTCCGTAGGAGCCACGTGTTATTCAATCCATTCAAAAAGATATTTCTCTTCAAAGGCAACTGAAAATTTTTCGAGGAATTCAAAATACTCCTGTTTAAATGTTTTCTTCTTATGATGCTCCTCCTGGTTCAATACATATTTGCAAACACGATCAATTTGTGAATGCCCGTAAGAGAAGACACCATATCCTTCCTGCCAACCGAAATTCTCATTTATCCATTTCTTTCCTTTAATAAATTCATTACTCTGTACTTTGATCTCTTTCACAAAATCGGAGATTAAAACAGAAGGCTTGTACCCAACAAACAAATGAATATGATCTGGCATACAATGAACCGCCAGCATTTTGGCTTTTCTTGCCTGAACAAGCGCAGTGATATATTTATGCAATTCTTCTTTATGTTGTTTTGGTATAAGACTTTGACGGCCTTTAACAGCAAAAACAAATTGCAAATAAATTTGAGAAAACGTGTTAGGCATATTACGTGGCTCCTGCGGAGCCTTTATACAAGATAATAAACCTGTGCTATAAACACGAAAGTCCTACGGACTTATTCATGCTATGAACTTCTCTGAAAAGAATTTATTTGGACGTCAATTCTTCGTATGCAGCAGTCAAAGGCCTTTCAATGCCCTGGCCGGTCCATTCGGTTACGCCGGGTATTGAAGAGTTTTTTATAAATTCTTCTTTGCTTACACCTCTTTTGATTTCCTGTTCAGCAAACTTTAATACTTTGCCCAGGTAATCCTGGAACTTTTTTACATCTTCAATCGTTCCTGTTTCTTCTCCGGGATTCAATGAGTGTCCGAATATGATGATAGAATCTTTATCAGCTTTCTTTGCAACCTTATCAAGGTCTTTAATCCATTGCGAAATATTTGCTCCGGCGCTTCTGTCCACAAAAGGATGGCGCTTATTGAACATCAGATCACCAGTGTGAAAGATGTTTGCTTTTTCAAAATGATAGATAGCATCACCATTGGTATGACCGGCTCCGTAGTAATCGGCTTTAATGGTTTCATCACCAATTTTTAATTTCCAGTCTTCGCCAAAAGTTATATCAGGTAATAACTGCTTATCCAAACTATTGCCTCTTTCGGCAACAGCTTTCTGATTAGCCAATGAATTTTTATGAGCAACCACATGTTCAACAACGCCTTTGAAAGCAATGTTGCCACCGGTATGATCGCCATGATGGTGTGTGTTTAACAGATAGCGGAAAGGATTGGCACTACGTTTTTTCAAATCGTCAATTAAATGCTGCGCAGTATCGGGGAATTGAGCATCAATAACTACTATTCCCTCTTTACTCAGTAAAAAGCCAATAGTGCCGCCACGTTCTGTAAAAATGCCAACATCGTTACGAAGCATTTTGATGTCATAATCAAAGGTGCTGAAGACGCTTGCTAATGCATTTTTCTGAAAAAGAAGCGTAACTCCTGAAAGAATACCAGTGTTGCGTAGAAAAGTCCGGCGATGCATGATGAATCCCCCTGTCCCCCTAAAGGGGAGACTTAGGTCGGGGAAACTTTATTTTTTTGAAAAGTTCTTTGGATAAGCCAACGTAAATTCAAGTCTCTGACTCTTCGAATAAATGACTATAACAATATTTAATAACTCTTAAATCTAAGTCTCCCCTTTAGGGGGACAGGGGGATCAGTATTCGAATTTACGTAATCTCGGCGCTTTGATCCATGAAATAATCACTACGATCACTGTCATGATTCCTCCAAAAATAATAGCTGGTTGTGCGCCTCCAAAAATCTTTGCTGTTACTCCGCTTTCAAACTGACCTAGTTCATTTGAAGAATTAATGAACATAGAATTTACGGAACTAACCCTCCCCCGCATTTCATCAGGGGTGGTCAATTGCAAAACTGTTCCCCTGATAATGACACTTATACCATCAAACATACCGGCAATTAACAAGGCAAGAAAGGACAATGCATAAAAGTTAGACATTCCGAAAGTAACAATGCAAAGTCCAAATCCGCCAACAACACCGAGCAAAATCAATCCCTGGTTCTTCCTCAAAGGATTCAGCGTGATCAATATGATCATAATTACAGAGCCAATGTCGATGGCGGCATTTAACCATCCAAAGCCAATGGGACCAACTTTTAAAATACGATCGGCTACTTCCGGAATCAATGCCGTAGCTCCGCCAAATAACACCGCAAACAAATCAAGTGAAATAGCGGCCAGCAGGATTTTATGTTTGAATACATAACTCAATCCTTCCTTTACACTCTCCCAGGTTTTTATATTGGTTTTAGTATGTACAATTGGTTTTTTTTCAATTTTAGATAAAGCATAGGCAGCCAGTAAAACATAGGCAAGCACGAAATAAAATGTGAAATGAACGCCTGCCAATGCAATTAAAAATCCTGCAGAAGCATGTCCCATAATGGATGCAGCCAGCCAGGTGGTAGAACTGATGTTTGCCGCAAATTGAAGAATGTTTCTAGGAACCAATTGCGCAATTATGGCATTGGTAGCAGGCCCTGCAAAAGCACGGATGGCTCCGCTAAAAAAAATGATAAGGTAAAATAGGAAAGAAAGCAGGGTAATGCTTATCTTGTTTTCAATATCAGGCACGGTAACAATAATAAGTGCCAGCACGCAAACAGAGTAGAAAAGAATACAACGCAACAACAGCGTTCTTTTATCGGAGCGGTCGATTACGTGGCCCGCATACAATGCCAAACAAAAAACAGGAATGAACTCCGATAATCCAACAATTCCTATTGAAAAAGAGCTTTTGGTAAGATGAAATAATTGATAAGCCACTACAGTTGCCACCATCCTCAAAGCCATGATGTAGAAAAAGCGGACGAAAACATACAACCGGTATTCCCTATGATTTAACGGCGATAAACTTATCCTCTGGAATTCCATTGGTCAATTTTCTATAG
>JAGIAB010000509.1:251-2581 GCA_017745135.1 Flavisolibacter sp. | reverse complement strand
TCAGGTTAACGGTAAAATCAGAATTATACTGGTTATTAAAATATTCATTGATGATGCCTTTACCAGCAGGGAAGGCGTTGGAATTGATATCGTAAAAGTTTTTAGAATCCTGTGAATACACATCCCCACCGAAACGATAACTTACGCCTATCCAGTCGGCAAATTGATAAGTGGTTTGCAAATTTCCCAAAACCCTGTTTACTCTTTCAGCAAAGGGATTGCGGTTTACCGTCCAGTAAGGGTTATCATAACTTGTGCCGCCGCCCCGGTAATTTCTTTGCTGCCCGGTAGAGGCAATTACGTAGGCTGCTTCATTATTCTTGGCATCGGAAAGTCCAAATGAATTGTCAAAGGTTGGCGGAGTACGCAGTAGGCCCAGCATTACTCCCGAAACGTTCGATCCCTGCTGCACCTTATCGTTATCCGAAACGATATAATTCATACTGCCCGTTATGGTCAACTTATTGGTAAGCCTTGTCTGGCCGTTTAAACTAAAAGTGGTTTTATTGTATTTTGTCTTAGGTATCACACCGGTCTGGTAAACATTTCCAATAGAAGCACGGAAAGTTGACCGATCTGTACTGCCCGACAGGGCTATATTGTTGTTTAGGGCATAGCCGGTTTTAAAAAACTCGTAGCGGTCGTAAGGTGTCACCGGTATTTTAGCCGATGGATCGGACTTCCCTACAATATTTCCATGCGGATCCCATTCATTAGCGTTACCATCCCAAAATAAGGTATCAATGGCCGCTCCCCAGCTAACCCTTCTGCCGGATTTTCCTGAAGTAGGTCCCTGGTAAACACCGCCGGTTCCTTGCGAATACAGAGTTTGCAATTCAGGCAACCGGTTAGTAGTGCTCCAGTTAGCCGAAGAATTAAACTCAATACTCATTTTTTGTCCGGCCGCTCCTCTTTTAGTAGTAATAATCAGGGCACCGCTGGCAGCCCTGATACCATACAAAGCAGTGGCTGCAGGTCCTTTCAGTACTGTGATAGATTCAATATCATTAGGATTGATATCGATTCCCCGATTAGAAGGAATGGTACCGCCGGTAAGGTTGGCATTAGCACCGCTGGTATTGGGCGTGGCTGATGTAGGATCGTAACTGTTAATAGAATTGTCAATAGGTACTCCATCCACCACCATCAATGGTTGATTGTCCCCTGTTATGGAGGTAACACCTCTTAAGCGAACATAGGTTCCGCCACCGGGGTCGCCAGTGCTGTTAATGACCGTAAGGCCGGCCGCTTTTCCTTCCAGTTCACTAAGCGGATTGCCTGTACCTGATCTATTGATCTGGTCACTTCCTATCGTTTGCGTTGCATACGTAAGTGATCTTCTTTCCCTTCTGATTCCCAAAGCGGTGACAACGACCTCCTGCATTTGTGCCTCTCCGCCCCGAAGCGTAAATTGTAAGTTATCGGCGTTTGCAGCTAATGTTTGCGGCTGATGAGCAGTGGCCGTTACTCTGATCTGTGCCCCTGACCTTACTGTGATGGAAAAGTTTCCATTCGCGTCTGCCTGCACAGCATTGTTAGTGCCCACTTCTGTAACAGTTGCAAAAGGAATAACCTCACCTTTGTCATCTTTTACCTGGCCAGTAACCGTTCTGGTTTGTGCCAGAGTTACCAGGCTACAAATTAATAGGACCGCAAGTAGTAGAAGATTGCGCATAGTATTAGTTTTAAAATAAAGTCATCACTTAGCCACCAGCATTTGAAGTATGCTTATAAAATCTGCATGGCTTTAACAAAACATATATGTCACTAAGACAATCCCATCTGAAAATGCACTTGAGCTTTATACCAAAAAGATGAATGAAACGTGATTATTACTGACAGAAACATGAAATTTAAATACTGAAACATGCAAGGATATGCTGCGATGTAGTAAATCCTGAGTTGCAGCAAGCAAGCAATGATAATTGATTTTAGATGAAAATGAAGAAGGTGATCTACGCTTTGCTGCATAGTTTCCTGTGCTGAATATCGTCAGCTCTTTTGAAAGCCTTAGCCTCCAAAGGAACCAATTAAATTCAAGTTGCGAAGGGGTATTATTTCAAACGCGGAGGAATTGTTGAACATAAGTACCGAAAAAGATTAGGCAACTTTTTTTATGCGTACTTACGCAATTTTTGATTTAACAGAGATATTTAAATCACTTTCCTCAATCTAAAACATCGAGCTAATGATTTTGTTTAGTTGGCAAGCAGGCGTCAACAACATCATATCCATTCCTCTGCTATTCTTCTGCATTAATAACCGATTCATAACCATAAGCGTTCAATAGAAACTTCTTGTAAAAAAACATACAAAGCAGAGATCTTTAT
>JAGIAB010000509.1:0-241 GCA_017745135.1 Flavisolibacter sp. | reverse complement strand
GCAGGAGAACTTGGTTAAGGAACAGCATGTTTAGTTCCAGCATGTCCAATATTAGAGCGCCTTTTGCAGCTTTTCATTTTTTGGCAACCTTGTTTTTTTAATTATCGTATTCATCTATGCCCCCTTCCTCAATTTAGTATTCCAAAACTCCCTGCTTTTTAGAGCACTGATGGTGAATCATTAACCTATTCATCAATAGTCTGCATTCTACACCCCATGTAACTATTGTATACTGTATAAT
>JAGIAB010000508.1 GCA_017745135.1 Flavisolibacter sp. | reverse complement strand
AGACCACACGGTGATCATTCGGGATGTTTTGCCTTGCATCTTCATCCTGGTCAAAAGCAATCAATCTTCCCTTTTCATTTAAGCGCTGAAGAATAGCCCTGCTATGACCGCCACCTCCGAAAGTGCAATCCACATAAATTCCTTCAGGTTGAATATTGAGATTTTCAATAACCTCGTTAAGCAAAACAGGGATGTGATAAGATTCTTTCATAATACCGAACAAGGAATAAAGAATGATGAATGATGAATTTGAACAGGCATACTTCTTAATTCTTAACTCCTTGTCCCTTGTTCATTATTCCCTCCCATTACCTGCTGAGCAATGGCGCTAAAGTCTTCGGGTGAATATGATTCAAAGAACTTTTTATAATTTTCTGTAGACCAGATCTCGATCTTGTCTACTGCCGAGACCAGTACAATATCCTTTTCCAGCCCGGCATATTCTTTCAGATTCGGAGGCAGCAAAAGGCGGCCTGCAGAATCCAGCTCCACTTCTGTGGCACCGTTCAGAAAATATCTTCTGAACTCCCTGACCTTCGGGTCAAAATCATTCAAAGTGCTGATCTTGGCGAAGAGTGGCTCCCAGCTTTGGCGGGGATACAGGGTCAGGCATTTTTCGAACCCCCTGTTGATAACAAATCGTGTATTTTCGCCTTCCGGCAGTTGCTTTTTTAAGCCTGCTGGTAGGAGAAAGCGACCTTTTGCGTCCAGAGTTGATTCAAATTCGCCTAAGAAGCCTGTCATTTTCAATGGATTGGGAATGGATGGCTTTAGATTGACACAAAATAACACTTTTTCCCACTTTTGTACAGCCTTTTTGGACTGTTTAATTTTTCCACATGGCAGAACTTATGAAAATGCCCTATGGACATGGATTTGAGACCGAAAAAATATTTTTTGCAAGGATCTCATGTGAATGAACTGTGGATAACAGTGGAAAGAGTGTGGGCAACCCTAATTTAAAACCTAATTGCTGCAGTTAGCCGCATGAAAATAGAAGCTGAAAATATATTCATAAAGGATTACGATTACGACTTACCTCATGAAAAAATTGCAGAGTTTCCTTTACCGCAAAGAGATCAGTCGAAGCTTTTGATCTATCAAAACGGGCTTATCAAAGACGATTATTTTTTCAATTTGCACGAACATCTGCCTTCAGAAAGCACCCTCATTTTGAATAATACCAGGGTAATTGAAGCAAGAATTTTATTTCAAAAGCCTACAGGCGGTGTTATAGAAATTTTTTGCCTGGAACCGTTTCAACAAAGCATTGAACAATCCCTGTCATCGCAAGGATGTGTTCAATGGCAGTGCCTGATTGGCGGCGCCTCAAAATGGAAGTCGGGACAAATTTTGCAAAAGAAGATCATGCTCGGTAATGAAGCCATTGAATTACAAGCCCGATATATTGCCAAACAAACTGATGATTTCATTATAGAATTTTCCTGGCAAACCCAGCATTCGTTTGCAGAAGTTTTACATGCTGCCGGTGCTATTCCCCTTCCGCCTTATATAAAAAGAAACGTAACCGAAGAAGATAAAGAACGATATCAAACTATATTCAGTAAACAGGAAGGTTCTGTTGCAGCTCCGACTGCAGCATTGCATTTTACGGAAAATATATTTCAAAAATTATCAGGGAAAGCTATTCACCGCGAATATATCACACTTCATGTGGGTGCCGGAACATTTAAGCCTGTAAAAACTGAAACTGTTGCAGAGCACGAAATGCATAAAGAACCGTTTACTGTGTCGATTGATGTGTTGAGAAGAATTCTTTCCTCGAAAAAAATTATTGCAGTTGGAACAACCTCACTAAGAACGCTTGAAACTATTTACTGGCTTGGTGTTAAGCTGATCCAGGAGTTGATAAAAGATGAGTGGATATTAGAACAATGGGAAGCTTACGAATTAGAAAAGCAATTCTCCCCTATTTCACTTGAAGAAAGTTTACAGGCACTCATAAACTGGCTGGAACAAAATCATCAAGCAGAATTGCATTGCCAAACAAGCCTGATCGTTGTTCCCGGCTATCAATTCAGAATTCCTGATGGATTGATTACTAATTTTCATCAACCACAATCCACACTGCTTTTACTGGTAAGTGCATTTATTGGTAATGATTGGAAAAAGGTTTACCAACATGCTTTGGCTAATGATTATCGCTTCCTGAGTTACGGCGATAGCAGTTTATTGTGGAGAAAGGATTAATTTTTCTTCAGATTAAACTCAATGGTAAAACAACTTCCTTTTCCCAAAGTACTTTCAGCTTTAATAATTCCTTCATGAGCTTCTACCACATTCTTTACATAATTCAGTCCTAATCCAAAACCTTTCACGTTGTGAATATTTCCTGTGTGAGCCCGGTAAAATTTTTCGAAAATTCTTTTCAGGGTTTCCCTGCTCATGCCGATACCGTTGTCTTCAATGCGAATGATAAACTTTTTATTGTTGGAAGACGTCACCAACCGAATAACAGGCGGCACATTTTCTTTTGAATACTTCACCGCATTATCCATTAAATTAGTGATGAGATTGGAAATATGCACTTCATCTCCTTCGATCAAATCTTCTGTTGCACTC
>JAGIAB010000507.1 GCA_017745135.1 Flavisolibacter sp. | reverse complement strand
AATTCTATTGAGCCCCGATAGCTATCGGGGTGGAAGCATCATGGTGAATGGAACAGTTATCAACGTTGTGGTGTCTTATAGCTCCGTAGGAGCGAAACCTTGGTAGAAAAAAGAATCATCCAATAAACACGGCTCCGTAGGAGCCGAACATTTACGAAGGATGAATTGAGAGAATGGTTGATAACAATAGGAATAGTTGTGTAAGCGAGGGCTGTGCATGGCTTCCCTCTACAGCTTCGCTGGAGAGGGAGTTAGAGGGTGAGGTTGAAACGAGCAATTGAATGAATAGTAACAGCAGTAGTGAACGTTGAATAAGCCAAGGCTGTGTACAGATGCCATTCCCACCGGGAAGGTCGGGATGGACCGATAAGAATTACCAAACGTACAAGAGTGCGACGCAACAGATGGTGATAGTAGCAATGGCGTTTGGTACAAAAATTATATAACAAGCCTTTGCAAACTCAAAAAAGAGGAAGAAATATCAAAGGCCGGCAATAAAAAATGAACACAGGCAGAAACAATAAACTAACCAATCAACATAAATTATGAGCAAACAAATTCTTTCGGTGATTTTAGGAGGAGGGGCAGGAACAAGATTATATCCGCTAACAGCCAACCGTTCAAAACCGGCGGTACCCATTGCAGGTAAATACCGCCTGGTTGATATTCCTATTTCCAATTGCCTTAATTCAGGTATAACACGAATGTTTGTTTTAACGATGTACAACTCGGCATCCTTAAACCGGCATATCAAAAATACCTATCACTTCAGCGCATTCAGCTCTGCATTTGTGGATATCCTTGCGGCTGAACAAACACCTGACAATCCGGCCTGGTTCCAGGGAACGGCAGATGCTGTAAGGCAAGGACTACGTCATATTGGTCCATTTGACAGCGATTATATTTTAATTCTTTCCGGTGACCAGTTGTACCAGATCGACTTCCAGGAGATGCTGCAAAACCATAAAGAGCAAAATGCTGACATTACCATTGCAACCATTCCGGTTTCTGAAAAAGAAGCTTCTGACTTTGGTATTTTGAAAACAGAGGAAGGAATGATCACTTCCTTTATTGAAAAACCAAAATCAGGATTGGAAAACTGGGTAAGCGATACCGGGGAGGAAATGAGGGAGAAAGGAAAAGTTTACCTCGCTTCCATGGGCATTTATATTTTCAACCGGCAGTTGCTTTTTGATCTTCTTCAAAATGAATATAAAGAGGCAACGGATTTTGGTAAGGAAATCATTCCGCAATCGATCAGTAAATACCGTGTGGCTTCCTATCAATATGAGGGTTATTGGGAAGATATCGGAAATATTCCTGCTTTTTTCCATGCCAATCTTGCGTTAACCAAAGACCTTCCTGAATTTAATTTGTTTGACAACACAAAAACCATTTATACCCGTGCCCGCATGTTACCGCCGGGAAAAATGAGTGGGACAAAATGTATTCATGCCGTAATAGGAGATGGATGCATTGTTAACGCAGCGCATGTTGAAAATTCTGTAATCGGTATTCGTTCCCGCATTGGTCATGATACTACTATTATTAACACCTACATGATGGGTAGCGATTATTACGAAACATTGGCCGATATAGAGGCTGATTATCAGCATGGATTGCCGCAATTGGGTATTGGTAACCGTTGCACTATTCAGAACGCCATTCTCGACAAAAATTGCCGCATTGGTGATGATGTAAAAATCATTGGCGGTTCTCATCTGGAAGATGGCGATACTCCATTATACACCGTACGTGAGGGAATTATTGTTTTGAAGAAAGGAGCTATTGTTCCAAACGGGTTTACAATCGGAGCCTGATAGCTTCAGTACAAAATTTTAAAAAATGCCTCATTCAAATGAGGCATTTTTTATTGGAGTGAATAAATTTTGTGTAGTAAATACACATTTACTTTTTATCTTTCCGAAATCAAATTCTAATGATTGCTTATGGCTAGTACTGCAACAACTGCCGGTTCTGCTATATCAAAGCCACGTCTTTCCATTTCGCAGATCATCAACATGAGTGTTGGTTTTTTCGGAATTCAATTCGGTTGGGATTTGCAGAGAGCGAACATGGGACCGATCTATGATGTGTTAGGTGCGAATCCGGATGATATTCCCCTTTTATTTTTAGCAGCTCCGTTAACGGGATTAATTGTTCAACCCATTATTGGTTATTTAAGTGACAGAACATGGCATCCAAAATGGGGCAGAAGAAGGCCTTATTTTTTCATCGGCGCAGTATTGAGTTCTATTGCTTTGATCATGATGCCGCACAGCAGTGTGCTTTGGATGGCGGCAGGATTACTGTGGGTTTTAGATGTATTTGGAAATGTAGCTATGGAGCCTTTCCGGGCCTTTGTTGCAGATAAATTACCGGATAGTCAACTTAACCGTGGCTTTATTATGCAAAGTCTGATGATTGGCCTGGGCGGATGTATTGCTTCGGCGCTTCCCTGGATGATGCGTAACTGGTTTGGATTGCAGAACACAGCAGCAAAGGGAGTAATTCCTGAAAACGTAAAATATTCTTTTTATATCGGTGCTTTCTTTTTTCTTTCTGCCGTGTTGTACACAGTATTCACT
>JAGIAB010000506.1 GCA_017745135.1 Flavisolibacter sp. | reverse complement strand
GACTACCCTGTTCTCAGATAGAAACTGTCGATATTGTTGGGTAGCCATGGCTGGTTATAATCCAAGAGAAGCCATTGCCTTATGGCAAAGAATGGAAAAAGCCTCCAATGGACAGGCTCCGCCGGAATTTTTAAGCACACACCCTGCAGCCGGAAACAGGATTAACCAGCTTGAAAAATATCTTCCTGAAGCTCTTAAGTACTATCAGCCAATGAAATAATCAGAAGCTTAAAAATTTTCTAATACGCTGAAAATCCCGTTAATCTTGCGATTGATGGGATTTTTCTTTTATAATACCTTGGGACCCAAGGTATATTTTCGTATCTTTGCTCGCCTGTTTATCAGAAAACCCCTGCGTACCCTTTTACTCTGTAAAAAACAGTATACCAATATGTCTCAAACAATTTTAGAAAAGCTCCAATTAAAAAACGAAAAAAACATTTTAATTCAGGGCTTACCTTCTTCAATTGAAAAGCAGTTCAGCAAATTATCTTTCGCGAAAAATCTTACTCCCTTGTTACGTTCAAGGAGAATTGATTTCGCTTTAGTATTTGCCGTTAGCGAAATTCAGTTGAACTCAATTTTAGACGATATTATGCCGGCCTTAAAGGAAGATTCTAAGTTGTGGATCGCATACCCAAAGGTTACCTCTAAAATTTCTACGGATCTTAACCGTGAAGGAAGTTGGAGCAAATTAATATCAGCAGATTATGAAAGCAGTGAGCAGGTTTCTTTAGATCACGTGTGGCATGCAGCTAACTTCCGAAAGGTTGAAGCAGAAGCGGAAGAACCGGTTTTAGTGAAAAAGAAGACAAAGCTGGCAAGTGTGTAAAAATCAAAAATTTAATAAAAAGGAGTCTGATCAGACTCCTTTTTTTATTTTTAGAAAATCGTCTATAGAGAGACCTATAATTTTTGCAAGCGGAGTTTCGTCATTTACTCCGGCATCGATCCATTTCGTGCTTTGAAAAAGTTTTTTCAGGAAGATTGTAGTCCCGTTTAAAAGCCTACACCTGTAAACCACTTCGTCTGCCTCGTGTATCGGCGTAATCGTAGCAGAACCAAAAAGACCATAGTAAGGATAATCAATCTTAAATTGGTCTGTTTGTAAAGCTTCGTTATAAAATGAAGTCTCCCTCATTATACTTTATTTAAGTTGGCAGTTTAACAGGGGTGAGATTCACAGGCCAGGCCCATTATCGGAGATAAGGACGTACAAGATAAAAGGAATAAATAAAAATGTCAAGCCCCTGGCATATTTATATGCAAATCAGGCCAAACGCTCTTTTTAAACGCTTCCTAATTCTCCAGGTTTGATAGGAAAAATCCCTCCTTATGAAGCACCGTATTGTTTGGGATTGCGGTAAGAAGAGATTCCTTAACCAGCTTTTCTACAAGACGGAGCTGATTGTCCTCATCACCGGATTGGGCGATCAGTTTCCAACTTTCAATCTTCATTAATGCTCTTTTACTGGTCTTTGCCACATGGCGATCTAACCATTCTGACCTTTCGGCGAGGTATAATTGGTGGTTACGAAAATAAGCATGCATAGGACTAGATTTTAATTAATGGTGGTTTGAGTTCTCAAATTAAACAGAATTTTTTTTAAAAACCTAATTCATCAATAAATTTCGACGAACCCTATAAAAAAACACTTAGCCATCTGAAAATGTAAGATGACTAAGTGTTTCAAAAGTTTATTCTGGTTATGCTAAAACTTCCGCAGAAGACTTATTGTATTCTTCCGAAAGCTTCTTCTGCATTTCATAAGACATCGGCTGATAGCTGTCGAAACGCATTTTGAACTTAGCCCTTCCCTGCGTTATTGAACGTAGTGAAGAAGAGAAATCATGCATTTCAGCCAGGGGCACTTTAGCAATAATCTTCTGAAAATGACCTTCTGTATCCATTCCTTCTACAATTCCTCGCCGGCTTTGCAAATCTCCCATAATTGCTCCTGTAAGATCTTCGGGGCACAAAACCTCCACCTGATAAATAGGCTCGAGCACCTGCGGGTCGGCCTGCTGAAAAGCCTGCCTGAATGCCTGCAAACCTGCTATTTTAAATGAAATATCATTGGAGTCTACCGGGTGCATCTTTCCATCATAAACTGAAACCCTTACATCACGAACATAAGAACCCGTCAAAGGTCCTTCGTGCATTTTTTCCATCACACCTTTCAGTATGGAAGGAAGGAACCTGGCGTCAATAGCGCCGCCTACAATGCAATTATAAAACACAAGCTTTCCGCCCCAATCCAGATTAAAGACATCTCTGCCGCGAACCGTTAAACCGGCCGGTTCCGGTATTCCTTCATACCAGGGTTCAATTCTCATATAAACTTCTCCAAACTGACCTGCGCCTCCTGATTGCTTTTTATGACGATAGTTGGCATCAGCAGCTTTACGAATGGTTTCTCTATATGGAATTTTTGGTTTGGAAAACTTCACAGGCACTTTATGAATATTCTCAATCTTCCACTTGGCCACCGCCAAATGCATATCTCCCTGGCAATGTATTAATGTTTGTTTCAGCTCCTGCGATGCCAATGGTCCTGCATGCGTTTTTGTATACAAAACAGTTTCAGAGTCACATGTTGGCGATCTTTCTTTCCTCAAAGTTTTC
>JAGIAB010000505.1:226-2626 GCA_017745135.1 Flavisolibacter sp. | reverse complement strand
GACCACCATCGTGCATAATGTTGAAGCCTATACCTGCCACAACAAACCCCAACAACATACATTCAACAACAGCTAATAGGACTCCTGGCGTAAAAAACACAAGGTGGACATATAAAAACAAAAAGCTGACCAGCAGGATAATTGCTTTAAAGTACAATTGTGAGTTGCCAGTAAAAGATTTTCCGGTAGATTGAAAATAGTCGTTGATCCGTTTTTTTAATTCTGCGTGAAATGATGGATTTACAGTAGGAAATTTAGGTTTTGCCATGCTAAGAATCTCTTGTACAATTAATCTTAATCAATACCTGATAAGAGCCGCAAAGCTAAGGCTTTACACTCTGCTTTTCGTTAAGAATTTCACATCTGCAAAAGCTGCACCAACATTATAATTTTCAATTGCCTGTTATTTATAATTCATAGTAGAACCGCTAAGTAATCTTATGATTTTATTAAGCAATTAGTGCACGATGCTTGCTCGTTAGCGAATCAAACAAGCGTACTATGAATTTCACTTTCGTTAGAAATATTCACTTCACCAAAATGGTGAAGACTTTCGACCGCCTTCGTGAATTCAACTTTAGAATGCTTCCCGGAACCTCCAATTCCTCCATGCATGTTGATGTGCCTGATGACCGTGGCAATCGCATCATTTTTGTGATGAACAGGCAGGAAGGTAACCAGTGGCGAATTGCCGACACTAATTTACCAACCTGGGTTGTGGATAGTGAAAAAAAGTTGAACGATCTTATTGAAGAAGAGTTGCAGTAACCAAACGAATACACACCTATGAACAGCCACTATCTCTCGCGGCGACGCTGAACATGCAGGGACTTATTTCAGCGTACTCAGCGTCTCTGCGAGCAGGCTCCTGGTGAACCCGCTCATGCATCTTTTTTTACAAAACTGATCTGTCCTGACCTTTCCATATGTACCTCTTTGATCGCATTAAGCGAGTTCGATTGAAGATTCAGACGTAAATCTTCCAAAATATCATGTTCAGTTATATTAACGCGGTTCATATTTTTCCTTTCAAACACTCCATCTCTAAATAATAAAATTTTTTCTCCTTTCACCTTAGCACCGAACCATTTGCTGTAAATAGAAAGCTTGGCGAATACCTTATGAATAATAATGATAACAGCCATTGAGAAAACGGTTGAGAAAAACGGGGTAGCTCCTACTACTCCCCTGCTTAAGATACCGCCGATGAGGAAAGTAATGATATTGTCGAAAGGCTCTCCTTTTCCGAACGGACGCATTCCCGCCATGCGCATCAGTAACAAAGCAACAACAAACATGATTGCCGAACGTGCAGCAATTTCCAGTGGGCTGATATTTTCATTGATGCCCCACCATTCATTCATGAATTTCATAACTGCTTTTCCAACTCTTCAACAAAAAAAAATGCCAGACAAATTCATCAGTAAAGATGTGGTCGGAAGTTTGCAAATTGAATTCGCTTATGACCAAGTTATTTCAACCGCTCAAAATAAGATCGATCGAATTAAAGAACCGGATTGTGGTTTCACCCATGTGCCAGTACAGCAGTATTGATGGCTTTGCCAATGACTGGCACCTGGTTCATTTGGGAACCCGTGCGGTTGGTGGTGCAGCTCTGGTTTTTTCAGAAGCTGCCGCCGTTTCGGCAGAAGGAAGAATTACTCCGCACGACTTAGGCATCTATAAAGAAGAGCACATTGAATTTCTGAAAAGAATTACTGATTTTATTAAAGGTCAAAATGCAGTGGCAGGAATTCAACTGGCCCATGCCGGAAGAAAAGCCAGTCATCACCGGCCATGGGAGGGCAACGCAGCGTTGGGAGAAAATGAAAATCCATGGATAACGCAAGCACCAAGTGCCATTCCTTTTAGAGAGGGAGAACCTGTTCCGCATGAATTGAGCAAAGAAGAAATTAAAAAAGTTATTGAAGATTTTAAGCAAGCTGCAGTTCGTGCCAGGGAAACAGGTTTTCAAATTATTGAGCTGCATGGTGCGCATGGCTATTTGATCCATGAATTTTTATCTCCACTGAGCAATCACCGCAAGGATGAATACGGAGGAAGCTTTGAAAACCGGATCCGTTTTTTAATTGAAATTACAGAGACGGTTCGGTCGGTCTGGAGCGAAGAACGTCCTTTGTTTGTTCGTATATCGGCGACCGACTGGGTGGATGGCGGATGGAACATTGAAGAATCTGTTGAACTATGCAGGATCTTAAAATCAAAAGCTGTTGATGTTATTGATTGTTCAAGTGGAGGGAATTCGCCGGCACAGAAAATTCCTGTGGGCCCCATGTACCAAACGCATTTTGCAGAAAGAATAAAAAAGGAAACAGGCATTATGACCGGTGCTGTTGGAATGATCACGACTGCAGAAGAGGCGGAGGATATTCTTGCTAA
>JAGIAB010000505.1:0-216 GCA_017745135.1 Flavisolibacter sp. | reverse complement strand
ACCTTATTTTCCCTTACATGCCGCACACGACTTCAAAGTGGACATACCCTGGCCTCCTCAATACGATCGTGCAAAAAGATATTGATGGCATGAATTTGTTTATAGTGAAGAAAATGATTTTTATGTCAGACCGTAATCAGCAAGGCGCCCAAAATCCTTTACAAGATGATATGACCGGCAAGGGCCATGGCCGGTGATGACTGGCTTTTCTTCCGG
>JAGIAB010000504.1 GCA_017745135.1 Flavisolibacter sp. | reverse complement strand
GTGAATTCGAAGTAGACCCCGACGAATGGAAAAGATTGTGCAATGAAAATGCAATGGTCCGTATTCTCGAAGGCGGTAAAAAAATCGTTGGAAAAGAGGACAGCTTTTATGACAAAGAAGTGCTGAGTGGATTAAGCAGCGAATGGCAAAAAGGGAACAGGGCCATGCAGTCTGTGCTTGGCAAAATGAAAATAAAAACCGGCGATGTTTTCTTGCTATGGCGAATGAAGAAGCTTGCGGAGGAAGGAAAAATTGAGATCAATGGCGACACTTCTAAAAACTGGAAAGATTTTGAAGTAAGATTAAAGGCAGCAGCTCCCGAAGTTGCTGAAACCGACAATCCTGTAGCATGAAAATTCAGGCGGAAGAAGTTGCAATGCTTGGTATTACTATCTATGCACTTTACCTTTTAAAAGCCGATTGGTGGATTTATCTCCTGCTGTTTTGCGGTCCTGATATTAGCATGTTAGGCTATGCTGCCGGTAATACAGCAGGAGCTATCAGTTATAATTTTTTTCATCACAAAGCAATTGCTGTTGCCATTTTTTTGATTGGGCTCATCTTTCAAAACCATTGGCTTGAATTTACAGGATTGATCTTATTTGGTCATAGCTGCATGGACAGAATGCTGGGCTATGGCTTGAAATATTTTACAGGATTTCATTTCACGCATTTAGGGCAAATTGGTCGCGTAAAATCCAATGCGCTATTAAACAAAACGAGTACTACGATAAAATGAAAAACAAGAATTACGAACACGTACAAAATGATCACGGCATTAATGGGCAATACAAAACCTGGTTTTTGGATTACGCTTCTTATGTAATCCTCGAACGTGCCGTACCCGCTGTTGAAGATGGCTTGAAACCGGTGCAGCGCCGTATTCTTCATGCTATGAAGGAAATGGACGATGGCCGCTTCAATAAAGTAGCTAACATCATTGGTCAAACCATGCAATACCACCCGCATGGTGATGCATCCATTGGTGATGCATTGGTGAACATGGGTCAAAAAGATCTTTTGATCGATACGCAGGGTAACTGGGGTGATATCAGAACAGGAGATGACGCGGCCGCTTCACGATACATTGAAGGACGTTTAAGCAAGTTTGCTTTGGAAGTTGTTTTTAATCCAAAGACAACCAACTGGCAATTGAGTTATGACGGAAGAAAAAATGAACCCATTACATTACCTGTAAAATTTCCATTGTTGCTGGCACAGGGCGCAGAAGGGATTGCGGTAGGATTGGCTACAAAAATTCTCCCTCACAATTTCTGTGAGCTTTGTGAGGCTTCTATTAAATATTTAAAAGGAAGAAAGTTTGATCTCTATCCTGATTTCCCCACCGGCGCCATGGCTGATGTTGCGGATTATAACAGCGGTATGCGTGGAGGAAAGGTAAAGGTTCGTGCACATATTGAAGAACTTGACAAAAAAACACTGGTCATCAAAAGTGTTCCTTATGGTGTTACTACCAGTGGATTGATGGACAGCATTGTTAAAGCAAATGATTCCGGAAAGATCAAGATCAAAAAAGTAACGGACAACACGGCAGCGGAAGTAGAGATCCAGGTGGATTTAGCTCCCGGTATTTCACCGGATATTACTATCGATGCATTGTACAAATTTACCGATTGCGAGGTATCCATTTCCCCGAATACTTGTGTGATCATCGATCACAAACCAAGTTTTGTCAGTGTAAATGAATTGCTGAAGATTTCTGCAGATAATACAAAGAATCTCTTGCAACGGGAACTGGAAATTAAACTGGGTGAATTGCAGGAGAAGTGGCATTACACTTCGCTTGAATAAATATTCTTCGAAGAAAAGATCTATAAAGAATTAGAGAAGAAGCATGAAACCTGGGATAAAGTAATTGTTGCAATTGACAAAGCATTCGTTCCATTCACCAAACAATTAAAAAGAGCTGTTACACGAGAAGATATCCTCAAGCTCACAGAAAAACCGGTTCGCCGCATTTATAAACTGGATATAGATGAATTAAATGAGCAGATCAAAGATTTAGAAGCGCAGATCAAACAGGTAAAGCATGATCTTGCCAATTTAAACGACTATGCTATTGCCTACTTCGAGGCTTTGTTAAAAAAATATGGAAAGGGCAAAGAACGCAAGACCGAGATCAAAGTATTTGAAGTGATTGAAGCAAAGCAGGTTGCTATTGCCAATACCCGTCTTTATATTAACCGTGATGAAGGATTTATTGGTACTTCTTTGAAGAAAGATGAATTTTTAGTTGAATGTTCTGACCTTGATGATATCATTGCTTTCACCAAGCGTGGAATCATGAAAGTGGTAAAAGTGCAGGATAAGGTTTTCATTGGGAAAGATATTCTGCATGCTGCCGTATTCCGTAAAGGTGATGAACGTACCACGTACAATATGATTTACACAGATGGTGCAACGGGTGTTTCCTATGCAAAACGCTTTAATGTTACCGGTGTTACCCGCGATAAGGAATATGATCTTACCAAAGGACATGATAAGAGTAAAGTGCATTACCTCTCTGTAAATCCAAATGGTGAAGCAGAAGTAGTGAGAGTGATCTTAAGTCCCAGTTGCACGGCACGTAATAAAGAGTTTGAATTCTATTTTGAAGAAATGGAAATCAAGAGTCGCGGCAGCATGGG
>JAGIAB010000503.1:2064-4658 GCA_017745135.1 Flavisolibacter sp. | reverse complement strand
GTTGTACATACCCAACTCTGCCATCGGGTTGTAAAGCGATCTCACTAAGATATTTTAATCCGGTAGGCGCACATGCTTCGGTGTTAATTGGAGAGTTGCCAAAGGGCGTTCCAAACAATTTATTTCCTTACGTCATGCAGACGGGCACAGGCAGGCTTCAGCAATTAACTGTATATGGAAACGACTATCAAACACCGGACGGGACTTGTTTGCGGGACTTTATACACGTTGTAGATTTAGCAAAGGCACATGTGGTAGCATGTGAACGTTTGCTTCAGCACAAAAACGAATCCTGCTATGAAGTATTCAACATTGGCACCGGAAAGCCAACATCCGTACTGGAAATTATAAATAGTTTCGAAAGGACTGTCGCGGTAAAATTGAACTACAAAATCGGCAGCAGGCGAGATGGCGATGCTGCTGTCGTTTACGCTGATACTACAAAAGCTAATACAGTTCTGGGATGGAAAGCGGAACTGGGATTGGATAAAATGATTCGCTCTTCATGGGAATGGGAACTGCGCAGGTCGCAGGGCTGAGGGCCTTCTCCTCACCGGGCCATCCTTCGGAAGGCGGATTTGTGAATACAGCCAGGGGTGCAAAATTTATTTACCATTTACCAACTACAAACACTTAAGCAAACTCGAAAATTGACAGCTGTCATCTTGCCAGAAATTGTCCTTTTTTTGATGGCGTTTGCACCTATATTTACGCCGTATGCAAACCATTGATGCCGTTGCTCTTTCCATTCTCGGAATCCTTTATCAAATTGTAAAAGAAGATGTCCATCCCCTCAGCTACGGAGTAAAGCCAAGAGAGTTGATCTTACATGCTATGCAGGACTGGACTGCCATTCACGCTTCCCTGACCACTTTGGAAAAAGAGGGCTATGTGGTAACCAGGCAAGTGGATACCCTTCAGGTTTTACTAACTGAAAAGGGGCTTCAATGGTGTCAGGAAAAATCGTGAAGCAACAGTATAATAGATCGGTTATGGAAGAATTTGTCCTCCCTGTCCTTATCAATGGAAAAGAAAGGAATTTCAATGCACGTCTTCTTCTCTTGGGATATATCTACAAAATAGAGGTCGATGTAGAGGATACTAAACTTCATTTTGAAAGAGATGATGGGGGCGAATGGCGAGCTTTGTTAACTGAAGAAGACCTTTCCAAAAATATAAACGTAAACAAAGAAACCGTGCAGGCAATTGTGCAATGCATCGAAGAAATCACAAAATAAAAGCTGTGGCGATGTTTGGTTTTATTGGCCCTTAACGAGATGGAGCAGGCGCGGCGATCCGGAGGTTGGTGGATCCTGACAAACGGATGAATATCGAATACTTCTTTATTGTATTAATGACATGTATGTTGACGTCTTTTTTTTTGTTAGGAACATAATCTAGAACCTATAGGATCAAAAGATGCCGATTCTTCAACAAAGAGGCTCTGAATCCCTATCGAACATCTCATTAAATTTATGTTATTGCAATTGTGTTCTTCTTCGCCTACCTTGTAAAGAAGAATCACAATTACCAAATGAATCTGTTTAAAACCCCTGCGCTTTATAGTCTTCTTGTATTTCTATTCATCCTGCAAAGAGCTTCCAGCCAAAAGCTGGACACCATTAAAATTGACAATCAACAATCCATTTTAAACAACAGGGCATTTTTTACTTTTCCAACGGGTGCCCAAAATATCAAACGAGGTGTCGATATCATGTCTGCTGACCCCAATGAAAACGAAGAAACAAGAATTGTTTTGGACATTGGCACTATGCGACTTGTATTTTTTGCACGAGAGTTGTTTACCCTTACAGATAACAATTTTGTAAAGACTATTTCAGAACAAAATGAAGAAGCAGGTTATAAAGTAAAAGTTTTGACAGACAAAGAAGGATTGCAATCGGTACTGTCAACACCAACAATGTGGGATTCAACTAAGGATGCCATTCTCATTAATGACTTGCTTGTAAAAATGACCGACCAATCCCTTTTTCAAATCGATGCCTTTATCAATCCTGCAGCAATAACACTAAAAAACGAATTTCAGAAATTGACCGAGACAGTTTTTCAAACCTTGCAAGCCGGTACAAGGATGGTCAATCGTTCGGCAAGGCGGGAGAAAAAAGGAGTTGAAGGAACAAAAACGTCCTTACTCTTTACCTTACCACAAGACTATTTTATCACAGTTGACCAGCAATATGACTTTCAGGTTTTTAAAATACATAAATACCGAATGCTTGGTGATACGGCCTGGCAACAATTGGTCATCTATGCCGGTTATCATCCCTCTTCAATTTATTCTGATTATGGCCTTGGTGAGAGAGAAGCAAAAAAGATAAAAGGAAAGTTTTTAAATAAGCCGGTGGAATGGTGGAATTTCTTTATTCCGGGTGAAAACTTTTTTGATAAAGAACAATTGATTCCTTCAGACGCCATCAGCAAAGGTTTGATCCTGCATATTGCTATGATGAGTAACCAACAAAAACAAATAGATGAACTTACCAAAATTGTAGAAGCCATTCAATTAAGTAATTAATGAAATCTGGATTTCAATTTTACTGCAATGAAAAAGATCGCTTATAGCACCCTCCTTA
>JAGIAB010000503.1:0-1933 GCA_017745135.1 Flavisolibacter sp. | reverse complement strand
TTAGGGCTAATATTTTTCAGTCACTGGCAGGAAAAGTGGAAGCTCCAACGGGTGTTCATATGGTCGATAATTCCGACTTTATGATAGTAAATGTATCGCCTTCGAAAAAAGGATGGGAGGAAATCGGCCCTCTTGTTTTTACAATTAACAATACAAAATACACCTCCAATAAAATCAGGTACGAGGTCATTGATGCTTTGCCCAACACGGACAAAGGTGTTTGGGTACGTAAGGTTGATTTGGAAAAAGACAGGTTCTGTATCATCATTGAGCAACGTATCCCCGCAAACGAGATCACAACAACGAACGAAAACACTATCAACATTACTAAAGAGCCGGAGACTTCCGAAATCATGAGGTTTAAGTACAGTTATTCCATACCCGGCTTGTCCAATCCCAATTCGTCTTCATTTACCGATTACGCTTCTGTCCGGATCAACGGGCAGGATCGGCAGTTTATGTACGGTTATTCCATTTATTATTTTACTATTGATGACGCCAGAGCAAAGATTAAGATCACGAAGGATTTAATGGAAAACATTCCTTCCTGGTATCAATTCAACGAGATCATTGTTCAATAAATTGATTTTATACTATGAGCCTCTTCAAGAAATGGTTTGGATCATCTTCTAAAAGCAAAGCCATCACCGAACAAAAAGACCCTGATAATACCCGCCTGCTTTTTCTTATTGATACCTGGGTTTATAACCCTACCAACGAAAACTATAGGGATGTGCTGAATGAAATAGAAAACGGAAATTCTTTTTTACTACTGCCTACTAAAAATTCAGGTTCCGAAACCATAGGTTGGTCATCGCTTGAAAAAGAAAGTAAACTTAATCTTACCTCAGTATACAATTTGGATGGGTTAAAAGTGCTTGCCGCTTTTACCGACGAAAATGCATTGTTGGAATGGTCAAAAAAACCCACTCAATATACGGCCCTACACTCGCAGGATGTCATAGAAATTTGCAAATCCAGTGGAATCGATCGTGTCGTCATCAATAATCTGCAGAAGAATATGTTTGTGCTGGAACGCAACCGCTCCAATATAACGACCAATGTTATCGAAAAAGAAACCGAAGTCTTAGTTGGCACACCCATTCATCCTTTGAGTTCCGCAGTGATTCAAAAACTAAATGAAAACTTCCAAAGGGTAGACACCATTGAAGAGGCTTACCAGTTTGCACAATCTATGAATGGTGAAACCAGTCTTGTACTTGCGGTTAAAATGTCGGTGCAATCCGATAACGCAAGAGCAGCACTTCATAATGCCATTAATGACAGCATTAATGCTGATGAATTACAGTTGCCTTTGGACATAATGATCATTTCCAGTGAAGATTGGCTCAATGCGGCCCGAAATGTTCAAAATTCTTTTGTTTATAAAAAGCAGTAGTGCTCAAATTGTCCTCTTTGATGAAAAGCTTCTTTCCTGGTGCTTGCTTTTCTTGGTCCTTATTGTAGTAGTCAATGCCCTTTTGAAAACAACTTCACAAAACTAGTCGGCTGCCACAGAGCCACGCCACCAAAAGCTCCCAACATTTCGTTTGCGCTGTGCAGGCGGCCCTGAGCTGGTCGAAGGTTTGCTGCACTCAGGCAAGCTTCGACAGCCTCTATCTCTAAAATGATCCGACCTTTGAAAAAATTTGCCGTAACAAAAGAAGAAACAATAATTCAGGCTTACCGGCTTTTCAATGAAAGAAATACTGATGAACTACTCCGGCTTATGACCCCGGACGTTCATTGGCCAAACGGCTGGGAAGGCGGATATGTAAATGGCCGGGAGGCAGTAAGAAATTATTGGACACGGCAATGGCAAGAAATCAATCCAACTGTTATTCCGGAAAACTGTATAGCCCTTCAGGATGGAAGATTAGAGGTGTTGGTAAAACAAACAGTGAAGGATAAGGAAGGAACTATTCTGTTTGAT
>JAGIAB010000502.1 GCA_017745135.1 Flavisolibacter sp. | reverse complement strand
GCGTGGAAGGTTGAATCGTTCGAGTTCCGCCCTGTAGGTTGAGCTCGCTTACTAATTTACCATAGGCGATTTCCTTCTTTTCATTTAGATAAGGGATTTGGTGGACTATTAATAGTCCACCTTTAATCTGAATCCCGTATCCTTCATCCTTTAGCCTCTTTAAGTCCGGGCTATGACTTATTAGTTCGTGTTGCATTGAATCTCATTTTATCTTTAACATGAACTGATTGTCCTTTTGTAAGCTGACCTTCTGGCTGATGCTCATTCCCTCTTTTATAAGTAATCGAGTAGGTTACGTCTGGATTGTCTTCATATTTTCCAAACGCCAACGTTGCTACTTGTTCAAAAGAAATATTCTTTTCATGCCATTGTTTTTCTTCAGCATTCACATAGATGATAAAACTCTTTTTATCATCGTTTTTTTCTTGATTTTTTACATCTAAATCCATCTTTGTAAAATTTTAAAAGGTTACTTAATTTTTGGTGTCTTTCGGCGGGTTTGGATCGTTCCCGTATGAATCCTTATCCCGGATACGACCGTTTTGCCCGTGAATTACTACCTCGGCTTGCTGATTCTTAGCAATACCTTTAGCTACATCTATAGCCTGTTTCTGTGTGCTGGTAACCTTTGTTGCTTTTTCATTACCGGCACCTTTTACTTGCCAACCACCACCTGGATGTTTGGTTACGTGTTGATTCTTACCCATTTTTTTTAATTTTTTGGGTTAATACAAATATTGCCCACAAGGTTGCTTGCGGATTGGTGGGCATTGTAGCCGGAAAGTTGGGGAAATACAGAAGGGATTAGTGTCGGTTTAATGCAACCAGCAGGTATTGTTTATTATTAAAACAATACCTACTTTTGCATCAGAATATAAAAACTACGGAAACGAGCAACTTTCAAACTCATTTCCAGAAGGCCTTGGGAGGTACGAACTCTTAGGGCTTTCTCCTTTCTGTTAAGAACTTTTTGTATCTAATCTTACTCTTACTTCTTCATTTATTTTTATCGTCCCATGAACAAAACTGTACGCATCTAATAATTGAGTAACCTCGTTATAAATATTATCCCTGCGTTTAGTGTCTTTTATTGTTATTATCACACAAAACTCCTGACTTGGTTCCTTGCCGTCTCTTTCATACATTGAAAGAGTGTGCTCTCTGAATAAACTCTGTAGTTTAAGATAGAAATATTTTGGAGCCTTTAAATACTTCTCTTTATTTATAGGCTTGAACTCGTCAAGATTGATAACCCACTTTTTAATCGGATGATATTTTTGTCTGTACGCAATTAAAAATCTCTCTTTGTGAAAATCATTGTCCTCTTGAGCTAAGATTTTTGAATTATACAATTCAGGCTTTAATAAATTCATTGCTCCTTTTAAGCCAATAGGGTTTTTAACTGTTTGAGCAGAAGTGTTACGATCAATTTTTTCATCGTATGTTCCAAACTTTAGCTCAACATTCGATTGGCAATATTCCATCCCTTGTTGCTTCGGCTCAAGTATTGGATTCGTAACAAGTGTTATTGATATTTCTCCGTAAAAGAAGCCGTTTTCATCAACCATACTTTGTGGATATGGAAAATCCATGATATTAATATAATTACCCTTCTCAATTGTGTCTTGAAGAATTAGAGTAATCTCATTCGCAGAGTTATATAATATGCTATCAATATTCGTCGGCATACCAAATCCTGCTAACCGTATCTTGTCTGCAATATCCATTTTCATCTCTTCTGGATATTTGGCAGAATGAATCAGCAAGGCTTTTAGTAAAAGAGGATTGAACGCTTCATTGAGTGTTTGATGCAATCCTGCTACAAGTGCTGTAATTCTTGGTGTGGCAAAGCTGGTACCGACGGCTTTAGTAATTGCACCATCGACCCCAAATGATTTTACACCATTGTGAATAGAACTCCCGGCAAATAAACCAACATTTCCGCCATAGTGAACCAAGTCGGGCTTATAGATATTGGCGGGGCCGGGCCCAACTCTCGTAAAAGGTGATGGATGATTTTTAAGATCTAAATCATACTGCGCCTTATCATGTGCTAAAGAGCCTACTACTAAACTTCTTACAGAATCGGCGCTTTTTGAAATTCTCGAACGAGGCTTGCCAATTTTATAATTCTCACAGTTGCCAACAGATTTGATTATTATAACCCCAAAATCTTCCTGCATTTTATCCAACTCCTGTCCAAAAGTTGAAAACTCTGTCAGAGAGGCTTCTGTATTTGTTCCTAATGACAGGTTCCAAATTCTAACTTCATTTGAATATTTTTCGATTACCTGCCTAATCTCATACACAAGTTCATCTTCTGAAATTCTTTGCTTCTCTCTATTTGGATATACTATTGCCTCGAATATATAGCAACCATCTGTTCCGGTATAATTATGCCCTTCAAGTTGATCTCCATACAGTAATATACCGGTAACAAAAGTTCCATGCCTCTTATTAATCACATCGTCAGTAAAACTTGGGGTAAACCCCATGTCTACAAGCCAGGGGTTGATGTGTTGAATTGGCTCAATGCCTGTGTCTAATACCCCAACTACCGGATAGCTTCTGCCAGATACGGGTTCTTTTACCGAAATGGTGACATCTTCCGGAATTTCGTCTAATACCATTTCGTATTCAGGCATTGTCGATATTTCCAATAGCC
>JAGIAB010000501.1 GCA_017745135.1 Flavisolibacter sp. | reverse complement strand
TCGCCCGAAAGCTTCAACTTACGAGGTGTAGCTAAGAAGCAGGATAAGGTTCGCAGAAGCCCTGCTCCATAGTTAAAAAAAGACTTCTGAATACGAAAACTGTATCTTTATGATGCAGTTTTTTTTATGGGTGTACTTAAGCAACTCGCCGAATATCTCTACATTAAAAAGCCTGATCCGGACCGGCCAAAAACCAGGTTTGTAAAATACATGCACGGCATTAACCGCATCAGTTTGCTGATGTTTATTCTTTGTCTTATTATTCTTGCCTTCAAGCTTTTCTTTAGGCGTTAGCTTGTAAAAATCCAATGATCTCCCCGGCTGCTCTTGCCGAAGCATTGCTTTCTTTTTGAAGAAGATTTTTGAGGTCAGCATAATCTTTTTTGATCTGCTGTATCCTGTTTTGATCGTGAAGAATACTATCCAGTTCTTTTGTGAGATTATCGGGAGTAAGATTGTTTTGGATCAATTCAGTTACAACTGCTTTGTCCATAATTAAATTGACCAAAGCAATGTATTTGATCTTCACCAGTCGTTTGGCAATTTCAAACGAAGCCTGCGAACCTTTATAACAAACCACCTGTGGTACCCCGAACAAAGCAGTTTCCAAAGTTGCAGTGCCTGAAGTTACCAGCGCTGCAGTTGCCTTTGACAATAACGAATAAGTCTGGTCTTTTACAGAGGATACTTCAGGATAAGGATGTAAAAATTCGGAATAAAATTCTTCATCCAGCGAAGAAGCTTTTGCAACGACAAACTGATAATTTGGAAATTTTTTTGAGGCCTCCAGCATGATGGGAAGTTTTTTGGCTACTTCCTGTTTTCTGCTTCCGGGCAATAATGCAATAACAGGTTTGCTTTGGTTCTCCTCTTTAGGATGCGTTTCTAAAAAATCGTTGACGACTTGCACAAGAGGATGGCCTACGTATTCGACTTTATAATCCCATTTCTGGTAAAATTTTTCTTCGAAGGGGAGAATAACCAGCATTTTATCAACAACCTGTTTGATGGATTTTACTCTTCCTTCTTTCCATGCCCAAACCTGTGGTGAGATGTAATAAATAATTTTCAATCCCTGTTGCTTTGCCCATTTGGCAATGCGAAGATTGAATCCGGGATAATCGATCAGGATCAAAACATCAGGCTTAAATTGCAGAATATCCTTCTTGCAAAATTTCAGGTTGTCTAAAATGGTGGAGAGATTTCGGATCACCTCAATAAAACCCATGAAGGCAAGGTCCCTGTAATGCTTCACAATTTCTGCCCCGGCTTCTTTCATTTTATCCCCGCCCCATGCACGAATGACCGCTTTTGCATCCAGCTTTCTTAATTCTTTAATCAAATTACTGCCGTGCAAATCACCCGAAGCTTCGCCTGCGATAATGTAATACTTCATGAGAAAATTATCCGGCTAAAGATAGGAAGCTATTAAATGACTAAATCAAAAGTTTCAAAAGAAGAATGCCAATTCCATAAATAACAGTGATGGCAAAAATTCCCTTTGCAGTTTTATCTTTTGCAGTGTTGATGTAATAAGTGAATAAAGCGATGTTTCCAACCAGGCACCACACACCCCAAAATGTAATGATCTTTTTTTCGTTTAAAAACACTCTGAAAAAAGCATCAAGCGTATAGCCTGAAAATTTAAACAGGTAAACAAAAAGAAACACGATCAGCGGTGCAATGAGTCCAAGGATCAATCCGAGTTTGAGGTTATCCTTTATCAGAAAGAATGTTCCAGTTTTTTTCAAGTTGCTGTTTTAATTTATAGTGGGTTAAGTCAAACTGCACCGGCACCACACTCACATACTTATTGGCAAGGGCCCATACATCGGTATCATTGCCTTCGTCAAAATTTACAAACTCACCCGTAAGCCAATAATATTTACGGCCATGCGGGTCTTCTCTTTCAACGAAATCTTCCTCGTATTTAGCATATGCCTGCCGGCAAATTTTTATTCCCTTGATCTCATCAACCGAAGCAATCGGGATGTTTACATTTAATACGCAATGTTTGTCAGGAGGCGATTGCAGCATCTGCTCCACAATCATTCTGGCATATTTCCGGGAAGCAGAAAAATCAGCTTCCAGGCTGTAATCCAGCAAAGAAAATCCAACCGAAGGAATGCTTTCAATGGCCGCTTCCACTGCTGCCGACATCGTTCCTGAATAAATTACATTGATACTGTGATTAGCTCCATGATTAATTCCACTCAGGCATATGTCAGGTTTATGATGAAGTATTTTATCTACAGCAAGTTTTACACAATCTACAGGAGTGCCTGTACATTGATACGCTTCAATCCCTTCAAAAAGATTGACTTTGTGTAAGCGAAGGGGGACACCAATTGTTATGGCATGTCCCATTCCTGATTGTGGCTTGTCGGGGGCAACTACAACTACTTTTCCTAGATCTTTAACAGCTTCGATCAGATTCTTTATCCCAGGCGCTGTAATTCCATCATCATTGGTGACCAGTATCACCGGTCTCGTCTTGCCTTTATCCATTCTGTTCCATTTTTCTTGTCCACAAAATTGTACTTTTTTGCCAATAACCAAAATTCAATCCATTTTAGGATAGCAAGTAGCTGTCAGAGAATAGCAAGTAGAGTAGTAATTAGAGATCATTGATTGTTTCAATTTTTCTCCGGTTTCTTAATCTGTGCTACGG
>JAGIAB010000500.1 GCA_017745135.1 Flavisolibacter sp. | reverse complement strand
GAACTAAAAAATATCGGAATGGTCACATCGGCCGTGTTTGCAGATGTGCTGGGCGATCGCAAGAAGGAGTTAGTGCTCGCAGGAGAATGGATGAGTCCACGGGTGTTTGAGTACAACACCGATCATTTTACAGAAGTAAAAACCAATCTCCAGGATCTGTACGGCTGGTGGCAAACGGTATCTGCAGCCGATGTGAACGGAGACGGAAAAGAAGATTTGATTTTAGGAAACATCGGCGAGAATTTTTATCTGCGTCCCGATAAGGATCATCCAGTAAAACTTTGGGTCAGCGATTTTGATAACAATGGCATTACAGACAAAATTCTTACCTATACAATTGAAGGAAAAGACAAACCTGTATTTTTAAAACATGACCTGGAAGATGCGATGCCATTTTTGAAAAAGCAAAACCTGCGGCATGAGGACTATGCAAAAAAATCCATTGAAGAACTGATACCATCGGAGGCTTTGAAAAAGGCCAGTGTAAAATTGTTTAATTATGATGCATCCGTAGTGGCTATCAATAAGGGCGATGGAAAATTTTCAATTCAAAAATTACCGCCAATGGTTCAGCTTTCGTCGGTAAATGCGGTGCAGTGCATGGATGTAAACGGTGATGGCTTTTTGGATCTTGTTTTGGGAGGAAATCTGTTTAATTTTCAACCACAATTGGAACAATTGGACGCCAGCATGGGAGCTGTTTTGCTGAACGATGGCAAAGGAAATTTTTTATGGACGGATGTTGTACACACCGGATTGCATCTAAAAGGGCAGTTGCGGGACATTGCCAAAATTCAGGCGAAGAATAAAACCATTTTGGTGTTTTTGCAAAATGATGAAGTGCCCCTGGTTTACCAATTAAAGGATCGTTTGAACTAATTCTGTAGCTATTGAAATAAGAATGAAAAAAAAGTTTCTCATATTTTCTTTTAGTAGGTGCATTTTTTTTCTCCTGGTCTTGTTTTGCTATGGTTGTCAATCCAACAAAAAACACCCAAAGTCAATGTTTGAGGTGCTTCGTGAGGATGTGACCGGGATTCATTTCGCCAACCGGCTTACCCCTTCCAGTCAATTCAACCTGTTTTATTACATGTATTTTTATAACGGTGCCGGCATTGGTGCCGGTGATTTTAATAAGGATGGAAAGATTGATCTGTTTTTTGCTTCCAACCAGGGCGCCAATAAATTGTATCTCAACAGGGGCAAGATGTCTTTTGTGGATGTAACCAAAGAGGCGCAAATTCCTGAAGACGGCGGCTGGTCAACCGGTGTATCCATTGTGGATATTAACAACGACGGGTTGCTGGATATATACATCTGCCGCGTTGGAAATTTTGAAGTACTCAAAAGCAAAAATCAATTACTCGTTTGCAAAGGGATTAAAAACGGAGTGCCTTATTACGAAGACGAAGCTGCACAATATGGGTTGGATTTTTCCGGCTTCAGCACACAGGCTCTTTTTTTTGATTACGATGGCGATGGCGATCTTGACATGTTTTTGCTGAATCACTCCGTTCATCAAAACGGAAATTATCTGCCAAGGAAAAATTTCCTGGGTACGTACAGTACTCTTTCGGGTGACCGCATGTACCGCAATGATGGCGGCCACTTTACAGATGTCACCAGGGAAACAGGCATCAACAGTTCTGCCATCAGTTATGGATTGGGCATCGCGGCATCGGATATTAATTTAGATGGCTGGCCTGATTTATATATTGGAAACGATTTTCACGAAAACGATTATCTCTACATCAATCAAAAAAACGGAACCTTTTCAGAGGAAAACACCCAGCGGCTGATGCACACCAGCCAGTACTCAATGGGAGTGGACGTGGCTGATGCAAACAATGACGGCTTTCCCGAAATTATTTCAATGGACATGCTTCCTTCCGATCCTTATATTTTAAAACGGTCGCTGGGCGAAGATGATTATGATATTTTTTATGAAAAGATTGCTTACGGATACAATTATCAGTACACAAGAAACAATCTTCAATACAACCGGCGCAATGGAATGTTTAGCGAAGTGGGATTGTATTCCGGCGTGTATGCAACCGACTGGAGCTGGGCGCCCTTGTGGATGGATTTTGATAACGATGGATTGAAAGATCTTTTTATCAGCAACGGCATTCCCAAAAGGATGAACGACATGGATTATGTCAATTTTATTTCGAGTGAGGAAGGCATGCAAAAGCTTCGCGATACCGGCAGGGATGTCCGGAACATGGAACTGATCAAAAAGTTTCCTGAAATAAAAATTCCCAATAAATTTTATCGCAATAGGGGTAATCTTTCGTTTGTTGACATGGCGGATCAAATTGAAAACGATCAGCCAACGTATTCTAACGGTGCTGTGTATGCTGATCTTGATAATGACGGGGATTTAGATGTAGTTGTCAATAATATTGATGATCCGGTTTTGATTTATGAAAACAAATCGAACGATAGTTTACAGGCACCCTTTGCAGACATTACATTAAAAGGCCCTGAAAAAAACAGCAATGCGCTGGGTGCGAAAATTATTTTGTTTGCCAATGGCGGTATCAGAACTTATGAAAACTATCCGGTCAAAGGTTTTCAATCCAGCATGCAAATACCCGTGCATATCGGATTAAAGAACACAATAGTGGATTCGGCCTTTCTCGTATGGCCGGATAATACGTTTCAGCGAATTG
>JAGIAB010000004.1:16819-29644 GCA_017745135.1 Flavisolibacter sp. | reverse complement strand
TCCCGCACGTTGTGCGGAAGCCTTCACAGTTTTTGTAGGTGCTCTCGCACGTTGTGCGAAAGCCTCCGCAGTTTGTGTTAGACCCCTCGCACGTTGTGTGGAAGCGTCCGCTTTTTGTGCGACTGCCCTCGCACTTTGTGCGGGAGCCTTCCCGCGTTGTGCGACTGCCTTCGCATGTTGTGCGAAAGGTCTCGCACGTTGTGCGAACATGTTTAAAATGGGCGTAAAAGCCCTTTTAAGACAACGCGGCTCAAAAAAATGAACAACGGAGGTCGAAAAAATGAGCGGCGTTGCTCAAAAAAATGAGCCGCCGAGTTATTGACACGGAGAAATTCAATTTGCAGCTTTGTCCTGTCAATTATTTTTTTAATTAAATCCAAATCCAATGAAGCGTATCAAATTTGAATTTCGTCGTTATGCCGATGGCGTTCTGCTGGTGTTCAGTAAAAGCGTCGTAGCGGCACTTACGGGCAATGCTTTCTTTCCTTCTTTAAGCCCGAGCTTAGCAACAGTCCAGACAGCTATTAATGCTTATGATGATTCTCTTGCCGCGGCAAAAGAGGGTGGTAAAGCCAACATAGCTGCTAAAAATGCCCGCAAGGCCGAGTTGGTTGATGTACTGACCAACCTGGGGCTGGATGTTATGAAGACCTGCGATGGCAATGAAGAAATGCTGGGAACTTGTGGCTTTCCATTAATTAAGACACCGCAACCCCAGCCGCCGCTGGGGACCCCGGTGATCAGTAAGATTGAGCTTGGCCAGAGCACAGGCGAGCTGCTGGTGGTCATTAAAACCCTGAAGGGTGCCAGGGGTTATGTGATTGAGTACACAGAGGATCCTTTAGGCGATGATGCGGTATGGCATAGCCAGAACAGCACTACGCTAAAAACTCTGCTCTCCGGCCTTGTTAGCGGAAAGAAATACTGGATCCGCGTGGTGGCCTATGGAAAGGGCGACCAGGTAATGGTAAGCGATCCGGCATTGTCCAGATTAGTACAATAGCATAGTTAGTTTTTGCACGAAGGGCCGCTTGAGAGAGCGGCTTTTTCGTTTGAGGGTTGGGAGTTGGGGGTTTGGTTAATCCGGGAAAGTTGTTTTGCCCGCTTCATTGGATTGTTCAAGGGCTCTTGTTAGTTTTCCTTACTGTAAATGGTTGAATAATTAGCAGCGAAAGCAGGATGAATACTATTTAAATCCCAATCCTTTGGGATCGAGGGAAACATTTCTTTTGTTTTCAAAACAAACTGGTACCACCCGGGAAGTTCTTCGTTGATTGTGTACCTGTTATCGCCTGAAACAATTTCCATCCTGATTTCGTCAATGGTCATTAAGTCGGCTTTGTAAACATTTATTTGAGTTATTTCTTCCCATTTGATAGTTACTGCTAACTCTTGATAATTGATTGCGAAGCCTTCTTCGAAATAGGTAAATACTCCAGGGTCATTATAAATTTCATCGAAGCTCTTTCCTGGGTTACTATTTGTAACATGCTTTTCCTGTACAAATCCTTTTAATATTTTTTTCAACCAACTCATTTAATAAATTGCCGGCAATACTTAACTTGTTTGCTACTAAGTTAGTTTAGTCAATCAATCAACTGCTTTTGGAAGCAATACCATTTAAAAAAATCAATGAGGAAATTATTAAACAGTTTGACTATCTCAGGTCCCAAGCTATCGGTAGTCTTCCAAAAACATAAATAACAGACAATTGCTATCGTGAGATTTACAATCAGGTTAGTTTTTTATCTTAATTATTAATGTATTGAGGACCCAAATGAAAAAACTGCTTTTTATCTTTCTATTAATCGTTCTTGCAATCATTATTTATTTCCTAAGAGGCAGTGAAGTCACCTATAATCTTGATACTTACGTTTATGAGCTTCCCTTTAAAGAAGGAACAAAGCATAAAGTAGTGCAAGGATATGGAGGCAGGTTTTCTCATACTAACAAAGCAGCTTTGGATTTTGCTATGCCGGAAGGGACACCTGTTTTCGCGGCACGAGAAGGAAGAATCTATTCTTACAAAGATGATAGTAACGAAGGCGGTCTTCTTACAAATGAAAGCAAGGCAAATTATATCATTATCAGGCATAGCGATGGAAGCTTTGGTTGCTATTGGCATTTAAAACAAAATGGTGTGGTAACAAAAAAAGGCTTTGTTATGAAAGGTCAATTAATCGGCTATAGTGGTCGCACCGGTTTTGTGATATGGCCACATCTGCATTTTGCAGTTAAACGCAGGTTGAACTATGAGAAAGATGCTTTTGTTCGAACTAAGTTTATGACCACTAAAGGCATTGTGTTACTAAAAGCTGGCGAAAGCTATAAAAAGCCAGTGATTGGTATGGTTATTCCGATAGAAAAATTCAACAAATAATGAGACGGACCTTTTTATTCATTTTTTACTGTGCGTCCACTTCTTCTGCGTATTACTACTTTTATTTTCAGGTAATTCCCGTAATTTTTATGGCTCTGCTAACCTGTAAATTGCATAAGAGTATCATCACATGATAAGTGTTAGTCTTAATGTACTCTTCTAAACTGCCCGCTGTCACATCTTCACCCTATCCGCAAAACAAAAGAGGATAAAAAATTTTAGTAACCTGATCTTTTAACCGGCTTGGTTATTTAATAGCTAAGCCACCAACTAACTATTATGCCTCCAAAACTTTTTGTAAAAAACGGTATTTTCCCTTCACCAGAGGTTCGGGCCAGTTTCTTTAAAAACACAAATCAGGACAGAAGCGAATCTTGTATTGCAGTGAATCCTTCAGACAACAACAATTTAATTGGAGCCTCTAAACTTTTTACCGACCCCAAAAAATATAAGTTTGTTGTAGCCACAGTTTTTTCTGTTGATGGCGGTTCCACCTGGCAGGATTCAGCTCCGCTTCAAATGCTGCCTGGCTGGGAGGGTTTTAGCGATCCGGCAATTGCATTCGATAAAGGAGGCACAGCCTATCTTTTTACTGAACCCCTGAATTTTAATTATCCCAATGATCCTGATCACAATCCAAATATTGCCTCTGATATAGTGTCAACTCACATGGTGATATTTAAGTCCACCAACAAAGGGGCGAGCTGGAGTGCACCTATTGTGGTTGATGCCAATGATAACAATGCCGACAGCTTTGATAAGCTATGGCTTGCTATAGATCAAAGTAACGGAGCTGTGTATACAACATGGGGTTTTGGAAACATGCAATTTGCAAGGTCGGTAAATGGAGGTGCCAGTTGGAAAGGAGTGGGCAATCAACCAATCAATAATTCGATCAGCAGCGGCTCAGCGCCTGAAATAAACGTGGGCAGTAATGGATTTATACACATAGTAAGTCATAGCACGGGCAGCAACAATATCCGTTACCTCCGCTCTAAAAATGGCGGTGACAGCTTTGAGCCGGAGAAACAAATTGCTGTTGGTTTAAAAGATATAGATGCCGGAATTACAGGCAGCGGTTTCAAAACTTATCCTAATGCCTCTTTCCGGGTGCTAACACTGGCCACAGCCTGCAGCGTACCCAACCAAACCAGGGTTGCAGTTGCCTGGGCCGATTACCGTGAGAATGTAACAAGGATATATTATACATTTAGTAACGATAATGGTGATACCTGGCCGGCAAACAGTGGCATTCCTTTGCTGCCGGCGTTTTCCACCGGCGAAAGGTTTCATGATTTTCATCCGCAGATTGTTGCTGCAGGTAATGGAGTTATCGGCTGCGCATTTTACCGGTATTATGAAGCCAGTGCCTTGATTGATGTTATGTTTACCGTGTCATTTGATGGAGGCCAGTCATTTTGGTTTCCCGAAAAGCTTAATAGTCATCCATGGAACCCTGCTATTAATGCGCCATGGTCTCATGGTAATTCCAGCAGAACATTCATCGGCGATTATTTTGGATTAGACGCCGACGCTGAAAATTTTCATGTGCTTTGGACCAATACAAAGGACGGTGTGCAGGAGTTATATTATAACATGGTAAGAACCTCCAAATTTGATCCGCCACATATTTTCGACGGCATTGCCGGAAGAATATTTGGAGGTGTTGCCGTTGATGGTGGCGGCTATATTTTTGTTAACGGTAAATTGATAAGAGTACCACCAAGAAGCCCCTTGCTTGATGTATTGCACGCAATTGCGGCTTATGATTCAGTAGAAAATTTAACTAGTGTTTCGGGGAGAAGATTACAAAAAGCCATGCTGGAAACAATTAGCAACATTGCCAAAAAAGCCAATAAACAAATCGGGTAATAACCCAGGCTGTCTGTAGTCTTCCTAAAACACAAACAAAACAACTGCTGTAGCCCTTGTTACCCGTCCGCGCCAACGAGAAGAATCATCAAAGAACCAACGTTGGCGGGGACGCCAACATTAGCCATAGCACAACTTGACGAAGCATTGAATAAGCAGTATGTTTGAATTCTTTCAGGTACCTATATAAAAAAGCGCATGAAATCTTCCCTTTGTTTGCTGGCAATCCTCGCAATCTTTTATTTAGGATGTTCAAAAGGGCCTGATCCGAATAACCTGGATAAGGTTTCGATCATTTCAATTGCTCCATCCAGTGGCCCTGCAGGAACTACGGTAGTGATTAAAGGAACACATTTCGGAGATGATCCTTCAGATAACATTGTTCGGTTCAACAACGACTCGGCGGCGGTGCTTTCATCCTCTGACGACTCCTTAGTTGTAATTGCACCCGCAAAAGGCACTACAGGACCTGTTACCGTTGCCGTAGGGGGAAGTGTTGCAACAGGACCAGTTTTCACGTATACTACTGATTCAGTAGATGTATATGTTACTGCACCGGCGCAAGGCGTTAAATACTGGAAGAACGGCCAGGAGATTTTTCTTGCACCTACACAAGCTAACACCGGGGGAGCGTTCGGTATAGCCGTGGCTGACACCGATGTGTATGTAGGCGGCTATTCTTTTTTCACCACCTACCCGGGCTTTGAGGCAGCTTACTGGAAGAACGGGAAAAAAACAGCGTTTACTTCACCTGATGTTGCAGGGGAAGTAAGAGCCCTGGTGTTATCAGGCAGCGACCTCTATTTTGGTGGGGGCGAAAATTATGCTCCTGTTTACTGGAAAAACGGCGTTAAGTACAGTTTACCCACATCTAATCTTGGCGGGTATGCAAGAGTAAATGCCTTGGCCGTAAATGGGAATGATGTATATGCAGCCGGGTATGAAGCCGGGCCTAATAATGAACAGCGTTCGGTTTATTGGAAGAATGGCATTGAAAACATATTGGCCAAAAATGGCGGTATTGATGCAGGAGCTAAGTCCATAACCATCAACGGCAACGATGTATACGTTTGTGCTAACGACTCTGGGAACGCAGTTTACTGGAAAAACGGGTTAAAGGTGACACTGGCTAAATTTGTCCCGGGTGAAACCGGTGTTGAGGCCAATGCCATTGCTATTGCTGGAGGCAGTGTTTATGTTGTGGGCAGTTATCGTGGGGAGGCTGTATACTGGAAGGATGGAACCAAAATAACGCTGCCCAAAAGAGGATTTGATGCTACAGCTTCAGCAATTACGTTTTATCAATCCGATATCTACATTGGTGGGATAGATGGCAGTACACCGGTGTACTGGAAAAATGGAGTTGAGGTTTCGCTATGCTGCAGTCAGCATGGAGCGGTAAGTGCTATTGCAGTAGTGAAAAAACGTTGATATGAAAAAGTCTAGCCTTGTTAACCTCCTTTTCTGTCGGGCAGACGGGCAAATAAAATGACCGCTATTCAGCAATCTGCAAGCCTGGACGTTCTCCAATTATTTATATCTATGGATACTTTCATTTTATATTCTCGTTTTATATCTTTCGATCCTATATAGAACTATCTTATGAGAAGACATTGCTATTCCCTTCTATTAAATCTTTGCTTTGCTTTTATAATTTTTCTTCAATCTTGTTCAAAAGATGATGATAACACACCTTCAATAACATCAATTTTTCCAACTTCAGGTTGGCAAGGTGATACAGTAACGGTGTATGGAAAAAACCTTACCGGTGACGTTTCTCTATTAGACGTTAAGGTCAATGGAAAACAACTTACTATTATACAATCGTCGCCTGATAGTATTAAAGTGAAAGTGCCTGGCAAACTTGGTTCAGGCCCGTTACAGGTAAGCTTTGGAGGAGCTACTTATATAGGTCCGGAGTTTACGTACAATTATCGAGCTACCGTAACCACTATAGCAGGTACTGGTGCTGCAGGTTTAAATGATGGTAATGGCAGTAGTGCAGAATTTTGGGCTCCCTGGGGAATGGCTATGGATGCTTTTGGAAATATTTACGTAGCCGATGTATATAATATTCGTATTAGAAAAATATCGGTACCGGGTTATACAGTTTCTACTATTCCAATAACTGCTTCACCCTTTTATACGCCTTATAATCTGGCCGTTGATAAAGAGAATAATATTTATGTAACAGACTTTCATCATCATATTTTAAAAATAGCCGCTAATGGTACGCAATCTGTAATTTACAACGATGCAAATTTGGTAGGAGCAGGCATTGCTGTTGATGCAAACAATAATTTGTTTGTAGCTAATAATATAAAGCATCAGATTTTAAAAATGACAACCGAAGGAGCAAATGCAGGCACATTTGCGTCACCTATAATTACACCCAGAAATATCTTTTTTGGTAAAGACGGAACCATGTATGTAAGTAGTGTTGAGATTAACAAAGTTAGTAGCACCGGAAGTATATCTCTTGCTGCTACAGATCCGGGTTTTCGAGGATGGGAGACGGCGATAGACACAGATGGTAATTTTTATTCAGCAGACTATTTTAGCAACCGTATTCGCAAAATTAATAAGAAGGGGGTTGTAACAACTATTGCAGGCAATGGCAACGCTGCCGATGTAGATGGTGTTGGTATGGCTGCCTCATTCAACGGTCCAAGGGGAATTATTATTGATGACGAAGGAAATTTATACGTTACTACATATATCGATGCAAATAGTTCAGGTAATAAAGTACGTAAGATCACTTTTGATTAAGTCTCAGACTATCGGTAGCTTTCCAAATAAATAAGAAGACAACTGCTATCCTGTAGCCCTTGTTACCCGTCCGCGCCACCGAGAAGAATCATCAAAGAACCAACGTTGGCGGGACGCCTGTGCGGGACAGGCTGCCAACATTAGCGTCTGTTGATGAACTCAACCCCAGCTATTCATAGTCTTCGATAAATAAAAAAAATTTCTCTGTCGCCCGGGGTTGGTCTCCAAGCCTTATGTGTGGCAGCGGTCCTGGGAGTGGTAGCCAGTAGCATTAATGCTACTGTATCGTCCGACACTGGTTCAGAACAACTAAAGGTATTGTGATTCAAAAGCGGCGAGAGCTATGAACAGCCGTTGCGATAATCTTACGGTCTCTTCTCTCTAAGCCTGTGTACAACAAGGTCCCGGGAGTTTTATAGCCAGCACCAAAACATCCGGGAACAGTACTAAAAATTCATCCGAATGAAGATGTTCAAGAATACAAGAACCATTTTTGAAATTTTAAAGAATCTGATCCTGTAGTGTAAAGTAAATACCGAATTACGATATTAGCATCCGAAGCCGTGTAACCTTCGTATTAAACCACATAAGTTTTTACAATAATGTTGATACAAGTTTTAAATGGAAAGAGGTCAGATGCCGTCCCTTCATGTAAACATTACATGCATCGAATCCGCAACAGTTATGCAGCAGGATTTATACTACTTACAGTCATAAATTTTATTTCCTGTACGTCCGGAAAGAGTAAGGACAGCGCTTCCCTATTTAAAGTATTGGAAAGCGAAACTACGGGTATTGATTTCAGCAACGATCTAACCTACGACGCCAATTTTAACCTTCTCCAGTACATTTATTTTTATAATGGCAGCGGTGTCGGTAGCGGCGATTTTAATAATGACGGAAAGATTGACCTGTATTTTGGATCAAACCAAAAGCAGAACCGGCTTTACCTGAACGCAGGAGGCATGCATTTTAAAGACGTTACGGGGGAAGCGGGAATACCTGACGATAAGGGCTGGACAACAGGCATATCGGTAGCAGATGTAAATGCTGATGGACTCCTGGATATTTATGTTTGCCGTGTAGGTTACTTAGCACCAGTGCGCAGTAAAAACCAGCTTTTAATTTGCACTGGCATTGACAAAAACGGAATTCCTCACTATAAAGATGAAGCGGAACAATATGGACTGGATTTTATGGGACTGTCCACACAGGCCGCCTTTTTCGATTACGATCTTGATGGGGATCTCGATATGTTTCTTCTCAATCATTCAGCAAATGGATTCAATGCGTTAAGCTCAAGAAGCGAATATTTGAAGATAACGAACCCCGTGGCTGGCGCCAGGTTGTTCAGGAATGATGGCAATCATTTTACCGATGCTACAAAGGAGACAGGAATTAACAACTCCATCATAGGATATGGATTAGGAATCACTGTTGCTGATATCAACATGGACGGCTACCCTGATGTTTATGTAGGCAACGATTTTTATGAAAACGACTACCTCTACATCAATCAAAAAAATGGCAGCTTTAAAGAGGAGGGCGAAAACCAGTTGATGCATACCAGCCTTTATTCAATGGGTGTGGATGTAGCAGACGTTAACAATGATGCCTTTCCTGAAATTATTTCTTTGGATATGTTGCCTTCTGATCCTGATATTTTGAAAAGGTCATCCGGTGAAGATAACTATGATTTGTTCCAGTCAAAACTAAGAGAAGGATACTCCTATCAATATTCAAGAAACAACCTTCAGTTGAACCGGGGGAACGGGCTTTATAGCGAGGTGGGGCTGTATAGTGGAATTGCAGCTTCCGATTGGTCGTGGGCTCCGTTATGGGTAGATTTTGATAACGATGGCTTGAAAGATCTTTTTATTTCAAATGGCATCCCTAAAAAATTCAACGATCTTGATTACCTCAATTATTTGTCAGATAATGAAGCGAAGATGGATGTAAGCGAACAGAATGCCTTTACCCGTGATGTGAACCTAATTAAAAAGCTTCCTGAAATTGCTGTCCCCAATAAATTTTACCGGAACAAAGGCGATTTAGCATTTGAGGATGAAGCTGACGGAATAGAAAACGATCAACCCGGTTTTTCAAATGGTGCCGTGTATGCCGATTTGGATAATGATGGAGACCTTGATATTGTTGTGAACAACATCAATGCAAAAGCGCTTACTTATGAAAACACATATAGTAAGCCGGGAGAAAAAACATCACTAAAAATTGACCTGGTTGGCGATGGTAAAAACAGGCGTGCTATCGGAGCTAAAGTCATTGTTTACGTAAAAGGTGAAGTAAGAACCTATGAAAAGTTTCCTGCAAGAGGTTTTCTTTCGAGCATGGATGAAGCGGTGTTGATTGGCCTTGGCAAATCAGGAATCGATTCGATGTTGTTAGTTTGGCCTGATAACTCGTTTCAGAAATTAAGTATGCCTGTAAAAGATGCCGGCATAACCGTCACTTACCAGAAAGGCTTGCCTTTATTCGATTACAGCAGCCTGCAAAAGATTCATGTAAACACATCTTCTCCAATAGCGGATATTACCAACACCACCGGGATTAATTATGTACATAAAGAAAACCAGTTTACTGATTTTAATGGTGAACGTTTAATTCCACACATGGTTTCAACGGAAGGTCCTGCACTTGCCGTTGCCGATATCAACCACGATCATTTGGATGATGTGTTCATTGGATCAGCAAAAGGAAGTAAAAGTGTTATCTATCTTCAAACATCTTCAGGAAGTTTTGTTAAGACGGCCCAACCCGATATTGATAAGGACAGCGCTTATGAAGATGTTTCGGCAACCTGGTCCGATATAAACAGAGATGGTAACCTGGATTTGATTGTTGCCAACGGAGTTGACGAAAGCTCTGAGGATGCAAATGATGGCACTCCGCGTATTTATTTGAATGATGGAAAAGGAAAATTGGATAAAGCTGCTGGACCTTTCACCAATCTCCAACTTTCAGCTTCTGTTATTGATGCAGCAGATTTTAATAATGACGGTTTCCCTGATTTGTTTGTCGGCGCAAGATCCGTTCCAGGAAGCTATGGCAAAATTCCCCAATCCTATCTGTTGCAAAATAATGGCAAAGGAAAATTTATAGATGTGACCAATGCTGCAGCAAAAGGATTATCGGATATTGGTTTTGTAACAAACAGCAGTTGGTTTGATATGGATAAAGATGGTGACCAGGATCTCATCGTTTCATTGGAGTGGGGCGGTATTTATGCTTTTATAAACAATAAGGGAACCTTTCAAAAGCAAGTGCTAACAGATAAACAAGGCTGGTGGAATTTTGTTTTGCCTTATGATTTTGACGGTGACGGTGATATAGATTTAGTTGCAGGAAATTTAGGTGAGAACAGCCGGCTTAAAGCATCGCAAAAGGAACCGGTAAAATTATACTACAGTGATTTTGACGGAAATGGTAAAACCGAGCAAGTACTAACGTACTATGTAGCCAATAGGGAAATACCATTTGTGGGCAAAGGTGATCTTGATAAACAATTGCCATTTCTTAAGAAGCAATTTTTATATGCGAAAGACTTTGCAAAAGCCTCTGTTACAGATTTATTAGGACAGGAGAAGCTGGCTAAATCAACTGTTCTTCATGCAGATTACTTTTGTAATTCAATATTGATCAATCAGGGGAACTTAAAATTTTCGGTTCAGCCTTTACACTGGCAGGCACAACTTTCCCCTTTTAAAGATGCCGTAGTTTGTAATGCAAACAATGACAGTCTTCCGGATATTTTGCTCGTTGGTAACTACTATGACAACAGTACTGAATTAGGTCGCAATGATGCTGATTTCGGTACAGTTCTAATCAACAGGGGAAGCAATAACTTTTCTTGCGAAACATTTAACGGGATAGCAATTAAAGGTCAGGCAAGGCATATAAGAAAGATTGGTATCGGAAAAAAACAAGCTTATATAATTGCAAGAAATGGCGGCAGCACTTTAGTAATCGAACAGTTATAGAAGAGGTATTGTTGCTTATTTTTGGCAGATGTGTTGCGAATCATGGTTCAAAACTTCTATTGTTTTCGCTTATTTAATCATCCGTATAAGTTAACATATACTGCTTTGAAATTGATGTCATAACGCAACAACAAGAAAGCCCCAATAATTTTAATTCTTAGTAATGAAATCTACCAAAATCACATTCTTTCTTTGCTCACTCCTATTACTATTGAACTCATGCCAGAATACGCATCCTAACCAGGAAATGATTGATCTTTTGCAATCAATAGATCAATACGAGGACAACCCGGATAATGACTTTTCTCCTGAGGCGATTTTGAGATCCAGCGACTCTTTGCTTAACGCATCCCCGGCAAAGAATGATGTAATGAAGATTAAATATAGAAAAGCAATTGCCCTGTTACAATTAGGGCAGGAGCAAAAATCTATTGATGTTTTCCAAGAGATGTTAGCCGAAACACCAGCCTCTCAAACCGGGCAGAGGAATTTTCTTATGAAGGACCTGGCAATGGCTTATTTACGGTTGGGAGAAAGAACAAACTGTTTTCACAACCACTCTGCCGAGTCCTGCATTTTTCCTATTTCAATGGGGGGAGTACATCATGACAAAACCGGTTCGCAAAAAGCTATTGAAGTATACGAACAACTGTTGGCGGATGATCCGGATGATCTCGAATCCAAATGGCTTCTAAATATAGCGTACATGACCATCGGAGGGTATCCGCAAGAGGTGCCTGCAGCACTGCTATTAAAACTGACACCAGAAGATGCGCTGAATCCTGTAAAACCTTTTATTGATGTTGCTGCTAATCTGGGCCTCAATATAAACAACCAGGCTGGGGGCAGTATTGTAGATGATTTTAACAATGATGGTTATAATGATATTATTACAAGCAGTTGGTCTTTAAAAGAACCGATGCACTATTTCAGAAATAATGGGGATGGCACCTTTACCGATATTTCTGATTCTTCCTGGCTGGGTGGTATCACTGGTGGATTAAACATAATGCAGACCGACTACAACAACGATGGCTTGAAGGACATATTTGTAATGCGTGGAGGCTGGAGGGGAAGGTTTGGAAAGGAACCCAATTCATTGTTGCGAAATAATGGAGACGGAACTTTTACGGATGTTACCAAAGCCAGCGGATTGTTTTCACTTCATCCCACACAAGCTGCCACCTGGGCGGATTTTAATAATGACGGTTGGCTGGATGTATTTATAGGCAATGAATCACTTTTTGGAGCAGAAGAGAGGAACATTTCAGAATTATACATTAATAACAAAAACGGAACCTTTACGGAACAGGCAGCAATAGCAGATTGTAATATAAGAGACTTCGTGAAGGGAGTGACTTCTGGTGATTACAATAACGATGGTAAAGCAGATCTTTTTATCTCAACCATGTCTGGCCAAAAATATTTATTTAAAAACGAGACCGCTAAAGACGGCCCGGTGAAATTTAAAGAGGTCACGAGGCAGGCAGGATTAGGTAACAATGAAACCCGCACTTTTCCTGGTTGGTTTTTCGACTATGACAATGATGGTTGGCTGGATATTCTAGTTTGCGGTTATGAGTTCAAGCAATCGCTTGCCTATTATGCAGCAGTAGAAGCCACCGGATCGAATGCAGTAGAAGGCAATTCTGGTAAAGTAATAGTATACCGCAACAAACAGGATGGCAGTTTTGAAGATGTTTCTGAGAAACTGGGATTAAAAAATATCGCATTCGCTATGGGTTCCAATTTTGGAGATATTGACAACGATGGGTATTTAGATTTTTACCTTGGAACGGGCAATCC
>JAGIAB010000004.1:3382-16809 GCA_017745135.1 Flavisolibacter sp. | reverse complement strand
CCTTTAAATCCTTAGTGCCGAATAAATTGTTTAGAAATATTGGGGGAACAAAATTTATGGATGTCACTACGTCTGCAAGGGTGGGTAATTTACAAAAAGGACATGGAGTGTCTTTTGCAGACCTTGATAACGATGGTGATGAAGATATTTATATTGACATGGGTGGTGCTTATGTCGGTGATGCTTATGAAAGCTCTTTGTATCTCAATCCGGGGCAAAACAGCAACCGTTGGATAAATATAGTGTTGGAAGGAACGAATTCTAACAGGGTTGCCATCGGAGCAAAAATTAAAGTAACCTTCAAAGAAAATGGCAAAGAAAGATTTGTTTATAGAGAAGTGAATTCGGGAGGAAGTTTTGGTGCTAATCCCTTACGCCAACATATTGGCATAGGCGAGGCTGATAGTATTGATAAGATAGAAATTCAGTGGCCGGCAACGGCTCAAACACAGGTTTTTAAAAATGTTCCCGCAGGCTTAAATATCAGGATCAAAGAAGGTGCATCAAACTTCACTACGTACAAACTGGCTCAATATAAATTTCAGGAAAAAATTCATAAGCATCATTGAATGCCGGCCCCGTAGCGGCTGCTCCAACTTTTACTCACTGTCGGCTTGAAGCAGCCAGGATTAGCATAGTTTACTAAGGAGGCGAAGAATAAGGTCATTCTTCCCGATGACCGTGCCGACTCTATACTTGTTAGGGATCGAACAAGGCAAAATCCGCAAACACAATCAGCGGATTAGCGTGACAGTACCTTTTTGGAAATAAGGTTTCCCGTCAATATCAACTGCCTTCACTGCCCAGGTAAACACACCGGTGGTTAGGATCCTTCCTCCAACGGTACCATCCCAACCTTGTCCGGAAGTTTTGGTGGTAAAAATCAATTGCCCCCACCTGTTGTAGACGTGGAAATATTCAATGTGCTGTATGCCTACTGGAATAGGCCGCAGCCGATCGTTTCTTCCATCGCCGTTGGGTGTAAAAGCGGTTGGTACAAATACTTGTGCTTTGGTGGCAAACACTTTTACATTGATGTAAGCAAAATGCGGACAACCCGTTTCTTTAGACATTTCCACCTGGTATCGTATGCCCTCCGAGGGAGAAGAATATGTAGCCACCGGATTAGCAATATCAGCAGCCGACAGGCCAAAGGCCGGCGTCCATCTGTAGGCTGTTCCGCCGCTGGCATTAAGCTGCAATGGTTGTCCTACTATTACTGCAGTGTCCCTGCTGATAATAGGCGTCTGTAAAACGGTTACCACCACCGTATCTTTCCCAGCTTTAGGACAGCCCTTATTGTCAAATGCGGAAAGTATGTAGCTGGTGGTTTGTTTAGGAACAGCAACAGGATTCAATATACCTGGGTTGTTTAATGTAGGTGCAGGAGACCAGCTAAATGAACTTCCATCTGTACTGCCTGATAGTTGTGCTGCGGTTTGCAGGCAAATAAGCGTATCGTTTCCTGCGTTCGCCTTTGGATAAGGCACAGTGGTAACCACTACCTGGTCCTTTGCTGAACAGCCTCCGATAGAAGCGGTCACTTCGTAAACAGTTGTCTTGTCGGGTGCTACAGTGGGGTTACGAACAGTTGCGTTCTCGGGAGAAACATTTGTCCATAAAAACTTAAAACCACTGGATACTGCTTTTAATTGAATGGCATCACTCTGGCAAATAGTAGTATCGTTCATAACCTCTAAAAACACATAATCCGTTACCCGCACTCTTACCGAATCCCTGTTCAGGCAACCATTATCATTTAAAAAAACATGATAGGTAGTGGTTACCGTTGGCGAAACAGTTGGAGTATTGCTGTTGCTATTGATCATATTATTGGCAGGCATCCAACTAAAATTGCCACCTCCCGGTGCAGTAGCCAAAAGCTGTACATTATCATTCACACAAACTAAAGTATCCCGGAAAGCCAGTTTTATAACCGGTTGTTCTACAGTTATTGTTTTTCTAAGCGTATCCCGGCAGCCCATTGTTGTACCCATTACCAATTGTACTTGTTTTGTACCCTTCGAATGATATTGATAGCTGGGATTATACACTCCTGTGACATCAGCGTTACCGTAACCACCACCAGAAACATAGTCACCAAAATCCCATTTCCAGTAATTGATCTGCCCAAAGGTTGTGGTAGACGTGTTCGTAAATGTGGCTGGTTTCCCGATACATGCTTCTGAAATATCAAAATCAGCTTTAAGGCCGGGATACATCTTTACAACAGAGGTTGTAGAGTCCACACATTGGTTGGCTCCTTTATTGATCACCAGCTTTACGCTATACACTCCTGTATCCTTAAAGGTGTAGGAAACAGTAGGTTTCTTATCTGTAAACAAAAGAGCTCCATTGCTGTTGAAGATCTGCCAGTTAAATGCTTCCACCCGGAAGCCAGAAGAAAGATTAGAGAGCTCGAGTGTATTGTTATCTCTACAAAGCAAGTACTCCGGGAGCAGCGAAGCCTTGGCAATCTCACAGTTAGTAACGTTTATCTGAACTTCTTTACGCTGGGTTGCAATCAGCACACCATTACGATATTCACCTACACAAATGGTTACTACATACTGACCTTTTGCGGGAGCTATCCCTGTCATCAATCCTGTTTGTTCGTCGACTGTAACATTTGCCCCCAGGGGAAAGTTACCGCTATAATTAGGCGCATAAATAACGGGTTGAAAGGGAGGTGGAGCGGTTGGGTCTGCATAGTTGTCAACATTTAATCCGGCCTGGTAGGCATCACACAGGTAATACCTCAATTCATCACCCTCGTTATCCATAGTTCCAAAATTGAAAGAAAATTTGGTATTGGCACAATTGACTACGAGGTCGTTGCTTGTAATACGGAACGTGCTGTTCCTGGCAGCATCGCCACCTGGAATTTCTGCTGTATAGGTTGCGTACACATAGCCCTTCTCGGTTAAATTAGCAAGGTCCTCAATGCGATATCCCGGTGTACACGATAGCAAATAACCATTGGGGGAAGGGGGCAACGAAACATCTACAGTATAATATGCGACAGAATTACATAAGGACAGTGGGTTAACAAGGCAATCATTGAGTAAATCGCCGGGCAGGTTTTCTGTTGATCGACTGTTAATAGGAACGGCAATCCTTTTAATGAGAATATTTGTAAGCCTGTCAAATATTGAAAGGTTTACCGAACGGGGGTGAGCCGCATTATCGCATTTTGCAAAACATTGTATGGTGACACGATATACATGTTCCCCGTTGAGCATTCCCTGGTACGAGTAGTACATCTCGCCACCGGTAAGGTGTTGAGGTGGTGGTCCAAACTGGGCACTCGTTTTTATTAATGAAAGTAACAATAAACAAAAGAAAAAAAATGTTTTCATCCGTCTCTAATATAAAACAGTCGTTAGCATAAAAATAGGGATATGTAAACTAAAAGGAACAGTAGAATATCCCGGTGATGAATGTACTATTTCATTGCCGGCTTATCATGAACATTGTTTGTGTTTCAATCCTGCAACATATCTTTCTATTTCAAGTTATCCGCAGTCCCTCAAAACACAGGTAAAAACAACTGCCGCCCTGAGTTTACAAACCCAGGATAACATTTTTTAGAATTGTAATGAAGACCTAACACACCGCTGTGCCGCTGAATTGAGTGCTTTAATGCGCATGGTTTTTGAGCCCTTTTATATAAACAAAACCTATGTTCAGTATAATTTTCTTTGCTTTTGTTGCGCTCGTTTTAGTGGTCGGTTTTCTGACCATTACTGCCCGGAGCCGCAAGAACCAAAATACCGGCACCACCAACAGCAACCCGTCCAATGCAACCGGTGAACCTCTTCGGCATTCCGGGAGTGCTTTCAACGAACCACGGGACAGAAACATCCAGGATAGAATTGTTCCTACACAAACTTCCCGAAACGATTTAAATGCTGAAAAAGACGCCGGTGACAGTGAAGGGGCTGGTGATCGTCCTGTTTACTGAAAACTCAGGGGAAGGGATACCTCTTTTAAAGTGGGTTCACAGACTTTTGGAAAATCTATGTTCCGTACGAGGCGGGGAGAAGACCTCGTGCGGACAGGCAAAACTTAGTACGGTATAAGCCATCATCGAAATAAAAGACCCGGCTTTCGCCAGGTCGTTTTATAACCCCTTGTCTATGAAAAACAGTTTACTTCACCACCAGTTTTGTAGTATTGTCATTGCTGTTCAAAATGTAAATACCTTTTTTTATGTTGTTTAAGTCGATGGCGTGAGTTCCGCGGGGCAATTCCTTCTGCCATAGCACTGTTCCGCCAACACCAATTAATGAAACCTGTTGTTTTGCACTATTGATCTGTACCTGCAGTGTTTTATTGACAACAGGATTCGACAACACCTCCAAAGACTGTAACTGATCACTCATGCGCACAATTCTTATTTCACTGTGACTATACTTCCCATCTGCATCTCTTTGCTTGATGCGGTAATTATTGATGCCGTTGGCCGGGGATCTATCCAGGTAGCTGTACTCATTTTTCTCACTGCTGTTGCTTTTTGAGATTAGAGTGGCAATGCTTTTCCAGGCGCTGCTTTCCGATTGATGCTCAATCATAAATTCAGAAGTATTGACCTCCGATGCAGTACTCCATTGCAACAATACACCATCATTTCTTTTTAGTGCAGTAAATGAGATCCATTTCAATGGAAGAATCGACATGCCGCTGTTCTGCGTTAAAAAATTACTGGTGGCGCCTGATAGAGAAAAGTTGGTTAGCGTTCCATTGTTGTTTCCTGTTTGGTCAATCACTGTTGTTAGTCCTGAATTGCTTCCACCGGCACTGCCCTGGTTGAAGGTATAATAAAGAGTAAGGCCGGAGGTTAATGGATTAATTTCATTGTTCATAGTGTTCTGTATCTCTGTCTGCGTGCGTGCAACATTCCAGACCCTCACTTCATCCATCTTTCCATCAAAGGCATGGCCGCCGACTATCGTATTGAATCCTAAAATAAAGCTGCCGGTAGGTGTAATGGGTGTAGCCGTATTGGAGTAAACATTCACGCCGTTTGCATATACGGTGAAACCCGTTGTGCCAATAACAAGAGCAAGATGCGTCCATGTATTAGATGTAAGAACATAGTTAGTATTCCATACACCCACTGCATTATATTGTATACAAAGTTTGCGTTGCGTGTTTATATACATGGCATAACCATTGGTACCCATAACGCCGTTGGAAACGAGTAAATGTTCAGTGCTCGTGCCGCCTTCATGATTGACCCACAACTCCATTGTTACATTGCTCGTCGCCGTGGTGGCAAGAGCTGCAATGACCCTATCATCTGCATGGTCGAAATGCAGGGCATTGCCTGCGAATTGTATAGGACTTGCCGCCCATGTAGGCCCGTTCGTTAAGGTTCCGTCAATGGCAGGTGTGTTGGTGCAGGAGTTTGTTGCCGTTGTTCCGCTGCCCTCATTCATCCGATAATAAGCCACAAGTCCCGTTGCATTGTTGGCAAGATTTCTATTAAACATATTTGCTTTGATCTGGGTCTCAGTTCTTGCGGTGTTCCATATCCTCAATTCATCAATCTTGCCTGCAAAAAAATCTGATTGGCTTGCACGCCACCTGACACCCGTATTTACTTTAGTGGGCGTCCAGGAAGCTGGCGCAGTAAATGATGCATCATCTTTCAACACACCATCGATATATATTTTCATATTGGTTGCCGATGTTCTAACCACGGCAACATGCACCCAGGTGTTTGCGGTTACCTTAGCTGTTGCAGGCTGAAGTGTCAGCCCTGTAGCCGAATTATCCCTGAAGGTCAATTCTATGCCGCCTCCATCCGAACTGCGGGGAATAATACTGAACATCGGGTTGTTGTTTCCCAGAACGGTTTCGGAATAGATACAGCCGTTATTAGTTCCATTCCAATACACCCATGCTTCAATGGTGAAGGTATTCGACTGGCTTACCGCGACACTTGTTGGTAGTGAGATGTAATCGTCCGTTCCGTCAAAATTTACAGCATAGTTGGATTGAGATTGTACAGAGAAAGAAATGAAAAGAAGAAATGCCGCAATCTTAATGCGGTTGATCACAGTTTGCAGTTGGTTCATGAATATTGGTTTTACGTTTACAGTTAGTTGTATGCAAACTTAGTTATTCTTTAGTCCGTTACAATAAGAAAATGCTTTAGTGAGTATAAGCGTAAATGCCTATCACGCTGCCGTTTTTCCAAAACATAAATAAAGCCAACGCTCATCCGAAGTCTGCAGGATGGTTTTTGTCAATCTGGGCATGCCTTCTCTCCGGATGAGAGACTCCGGACGGACAACTTGATTCTTTTGCTTGAACAGTTCATGCAACGGACACGTTCACTAACCCGGTTCAACGAATTAAAGTGACCGTACCTTTTTGCACAAAAGATTTTCCTGTTTCATCAACTGCCTTCGCCACCCAGGTAAACACATCATTAGTTTGAATTTTTCCGCCAACGGTACCATCCCAGCCTTCTCCGGCAGTCCTGGTGCTGAATACCAATTGTCCCCACCTGTTGTACACCTGGAAATATTCAATGCGTATTCCTGCGGCAATGGGGCGCAACACATCATTTTTCCCGTCACCGTTGGGTGTAAAAGCGGTGGGTACATACACCTGGGGTTTGAGAGCAGATACTTTTACCGTGATATAGGCCGAGTCGGCGCAGCCGGCTTCATTCAAAATTTTTACTTTATACTTTATTCCTTCAGAAGGCGAGTTATAGAGGGCTATAGGGTTTCTTACATTGGTGGCCGATAATCCAGTAGCCGGCGACCATTCATACGCTACACCTCCGCTTGCTTTTAACTGCATAGGCATACCCACCAGTGCGGTAGTATCTCTTCCTGCAAAAGGTCTTATAGGTGGTAACACGGTTACTAAAACAGTATCGGATGCAGGCTTGGGACACCCCCTGGTATCATAAGCCGTAAGTACATAATGGGTGGTTTGTTTAGGCTGGGCAACAGGGTCCAATACGTTTGATGCGTTTAGTGTTGACGCCGGAGACCAGCTAAAAGAACTTCCGTCCGCACTTCCGCTTAACTGAGCTGATGTTTGATCGCAAATCACTATGTCGGCACCTGCATTGACCCTTGGATAGGGAACCGTTACTACCCGTATCGTGTCCTTTGCTGAACATCCCCCGATAGAAGCCGTCACTACATAATCAGTTGTTGCAGTAGTAACCACTCTTGGATTGCGAAGAGCTGCATTTTCAGGTGATACGTTTGTCCATGAGTACGTGTGAGCATCAGACATTAGTTTTAGTTCAATAGCATCACCCTGGCAAATTGTAGTATCATTCATGGCCTGCACAAACACTTTATCGGTTACCCGCACTTTTACAGAGTCTGTATTCTGGCAGCCATTATCATCAAGCAATACATGATACACTGTTGTAACAGTCGGTGATACCAGCGGCTTAGGAGTATTGCCGTTAACCATATTAACCTGCGGCGACCAACTAAAGTTGCCACCCCTGGATGCAAAAGCCCACAGTTCTGTTGTATCTCCCAGGCAAATCAACCTGTCCTTATAAATAATATTTAAAGGAGGTTTACTTAAAATGTTAATCGTTCTTCTAAGCGTATCGCGGCAGCCGTATGTGGTGCCTACTACCAGTTGCACTGTACTCGGTCCATAACTTCGATATTGATAGGTAGGATTAAACTCTCCTGTAACATCGGGCCAACTATATGCCGCATTTCCCCAGGCGCCACCATCACCGAAATCCCATTTCCAGTAATTTATCTGTCCAAGAGTTGCTGTGGAAGTATTAGTAAACGCAGTAGGCTTGCCGACACAATCCCCGGAAAAAATAAAATCTGGTTTGAGTCCTGGATACACTTTTACAATGGAGGTAGTAGAGTCTATGCACGGGTTAGCACCTTTATTAATCACCAGCTTTACATTATAAATTCCAGTGTCTGCAAAGGTGTAGGAAACAGTAGGCTTATTATCAGTAAACAAAACAGCTCCGCTACTGCTAAAGATCTGCCAGTTAAATGCCTCTACCCGGAAGCCGGAAGAAAGATTGGAAAGCTGAAGGGTGTTATTGTCTTTGCAAAGCAGGTACTCCGGCAGAAGCGAGGCTTTGGCCGCCTGGCAAGAAGTAATATCAATTTGAAATTCCCTCCGCTGGGTGGCAATCAGTACACCATTGCGATATTCACCTATGCAAACGCAAACCAGGTAAGTCCCTTTTCCGGGTGCAATTCCTTTAAGGATACCAAGCTTTTCGTCCACCATTACGTTTGAACCTAAAGGCCGGCTACCACTAAAATTGCTTGCATAGATGACAGGCTTAAAAGGAGGAGGTGCCGCATAATCTATGTAGTTATCTGCATTTAACCCCCCTCGGTAAGCATCGCACAGGTAATACCTCAGCTCATCGCCATCGTAATCGAACGCTCCAAAATTGGAGGAAAAAGAAGAATTTTCGCAGTTCACGGTCAGATCACCTCCCGAGATACTGGGGGAACTGTTAGCAGCAGCAGCACCGCCCGGAATTTCTGCGGTATAGGTTGCCAGTACATAACTCCATTCAGCTAAATTGGTTATACCTTCCTTGCGGTATACTTCTCCTAGTCCACAAGCTATTGTATAGCCATTAACCGAAGTCGGTAATGAAATATCGGTTACGTAAGTAGCCTCGGAATAACATACAGCTGATGGATTAGCCAGGCAATCATTAAGAGGATCACCTGCTTTCATTTCTGAAACATTACTTAACGAAGCCTGTACCCTTTTGACAGGAAGGTTTGTAACCCGGTCATAAATGGATACGATAGCCCTGGGAACGTGCCCGCCAGGACAGGTTTTATAACATTGAAAGAGGACGCGGTACACATGCTCTCCATTCTGCATTCCCTGGTAGGTGTAATAAACCTGTCCGCCGGTAATATAATGCGGTCGTTGGGCATTCATTTCTGTAAACAAAAGCAGCAGTAAACAAAAAGGAAAAACTGTCTTCATTCCGTTGATTAATACGATACAGCCGTTAGCATAAAAATAGGAAATGGAATGACATTGACAGCGTATTTATGAGGTAGACTCGCTCAGTTTCGATGAATTGTACATCGATCGTGGTAAGTGGAAAGATTATTATTGTTCCTGAAGACTTCAATGGATTCCATTCATTTAAACCCTGAATCAATCTCCGGAAGAGTCCGGCAGATGCAAATAACATCGGCGGCTATCAACTAATAAGCGTACCTTCAGTGAACTTATCAGCCTTTACTTGTTTTGAGACTCATATAAAACGTTGTAATTCTAAAGCAGCAGCTTGCTCCTCGCCAACTTCAGACTAATAAGTTTCACCCTTAAAATTTATTAGTTATGAAAAAAACAAGTGTCTCTATTCAGTTTACCTCATTAACAAATTTGTGGGCATTCCGAATGGCCATTGAGGCCAACGTTTTCGAAATGAATATGTCTAAAATTATGATCACCTGTGAGTGTAGTAAAGAACAGATTGCATTAGCGATAAGCGAATATAAAGGCAAGCTGGTAGAAGTAAAGGAAGAAGCCAGGAAGGACTTCTTGTCTTAATCACCGGTGTTCCGGTTCTTTGCTTCCGGGCCTGGGCAGGATAAACCTTTCAAGACCATACAGGATCAGGCAGACCCGGGCACCCGGCATGAATTTCAATTCATTTCCTGCTCCGAAGTGCTTCCCTCTCTTTCCACCGTAATGGTACAATCGCCAATAAGTGCTGCCAGGGCTCCAATAGCAGCAAGCACCGGTGCAATGAGCGTACCTACCACGCCAATGGTTAGTGGAAAACTCATGATTTCTTTACCTGCATGATCGTGAATGCTGATTTTACGGACATTACCTTCTTTGATCAATTCTTTTATTTTATTTAAAAGAAGTTCACCGTTCACCCTGAAAGATTCTTTAGTTGTAGTCATAAAACTGATTTGAATGTTGAATGGATCAATGGAAGATTCATAGAGTGCGATAAGAACGTTTCTGCAAATTCTAAAACGGGATGCTCTCCTGAGCTAATGGTTATCACATCAAACAATGATAGCGATCAGGGTTGGGTGGCCACCTGGCTTCCTGGTGGGTGGCGTATCAATTTCTTTCAGAATAAATACCGGGAGAAAAAGTCCCCTGTATCGAAGTTTCCTGGTCTCCATCTTCCCAACATAAATCTAACTAATTTCGATATAGTATCTAACTCAATTCTTCATTCTTAAACCTCAATTATGGCACAGAAAAAACTAATTGCAATCCTGGGCGCAACAGGCGCACAAGGCGGTGGTTTGGCAAAAGCGATTCTATCCGATAAAAACAGCGAATTTTCTGTTCGTGCTTTAACCAGAGATGCACAATCGGAAAAAGCAAAAGCACTTGCAGCCATGGGTGCCGAAATTATAGAAGGCGATATTGATAGTGATGAAAGCCTCAGGAAACTGTTACAAGGCGCATACGGAGCCTTTTTTGTTACTTTTTTCTGGGCGCATTTCTCAGCCGAAAAAGAAACAGCAGAAGCCAAACGCCTGGCCAATGCAGCAAAGGAAGCAGGCGTGCAACATGTTATCTGGTCAACCCTGGAAGATACACGCAACTACGTGCCGCTTGATGACGACAGCATGCCAACACTTCACGGCAAATACAAGGTTCCTCATTTTGACGGCAAAGGAGAAGGCGACCAGTTTTTTATTGAAGCAGGCGTGCCCACTACGTTTTTACGGGCTTCTTTTTACTGGGATAATTTTATCTATTTCGGTTCGGGGCCAAAGAAAGGGCCGGATGGAAAATTGTATCTCACCCTGCCTTTAGACGATAAGAAAATGGCAGGCATTGCATCGGAAGATATTGGCAAGGCGGCTTATGGAATTTTTAAAGCGGGTAAAGAAATGATTGGCAAAACCGTTGGTGTTGCCGGGGAACATTTAACCGGACAGGAAATGGCGACTGCTTTATCAAAAGCCATCGGGCAGGAAGTGATCTTTAACAATGTTACTCCCAAAACCTATCGCGGCTTTGGCTTTCCGGGAGCTGATGATTTAGGAAACATGTTCCAGTTTTACCGCGATTTTGATGAGGTATGCAATACGGTGAGGGATGTAAACAATTCCAGAAAGCTAAATCCTGAACTGCAATCCTTTGATCAATGGCTACAGGCAAATGCAGCTAAAATACCTTTAGACTAAATCTTTCTGTTAGGCAAACGGTACTATCATTTAGCCGTAGAGGCGGAAAGAGCCAATGAACCTTTAATGTTAACAGCATCGAAATGGCTTTCAGCATTAAAGGTTCAAATACTCTTTCCTGATCTAAGCTGTGGTAAAAACTCCGGACAGACAAATAAAGTTTTCTCCCTTATTGATCTGATCCATTGTTATTGGGGCCTGTCTTTGTTTTTGTTTTTTTATCTGGCCCATTGGGATCTTTTGTCTTTGTTTTTGTTTTTACAGGCATGGAGGTGTTTGTGGTATCTCTCCTGTTACCGTACGAATTTTTATTTTGATTCATCATGCGGTTGTTGTCATACCTGCCTGCACTGTCCCGGTTGTTTCGCCAGTTGTTTCCCGTACTGTCGTACCGGTTCATGTTGTTCATATTGTTCATATCGTCACGGTTATTGTAAACACCGGTTGAATCTCTTCTTAAAGAATCCCTGTTTGCTTTTGCTGCATTGTTACTGGTAGTGGTTCTTTGAAAGTTACTGGTATCCGGGTTTCTTCTACCAGTAGTATCCGGTCTTCGGCCACTAGTATCGTTCTGTGCATGGGCGCAAACTGCAAAGGCAATAAAGAATGAAGCGATGAGGTATTTTTTCATAAAAATGTTTTGGCTTGCCACAACAAAAACAATGCGGCAGGGAAAACGAGTTATGAACATGCCGGCTAATGAAGAGATGAAAGGCAGAGATGTGCATAAAGTTTTTTGCAGCATTTGTAAAAGGCAAAATCTCAACTGTTTTATACGGCTTCATAAAAAAATAGCTGGCCGTTATAGCCAGCTATTTTAAAAAGAAGGTGATGCTTATTTTCTCATCGGGATATTAAACCCGGCATAAAGTCCAATATTATTCAGGTTTTTTAAATCATCCTGTTTAAAAGGCATAATGTTATACGAGGCTCCCACACTAAACCCTGCACCGCCTTTACCAAACGGTATTTGCAAACCTGCTTCAGGCCTTGCTGCAAAGCCAATCTTTGCCTGTTTATTTCCAAACTCACCAAATAAGCGGTTGTATGCTATAAAATTGGCTCCTGCGCCAATAGCCGCATAAGGTTGAATCCTTGCATTTGGTGTAAAATCGTATTTCAGTTTGGCAAGTACGGGCATGGTTTGAATGGAATAGGTAAGTACTGCGGAGAGATCACTTCCGTCAGACAATTTATAAAGCTGTCGCGGATACTTTTGATAGAAATCCTGGAAGCCCGTTGCCAGTCCTACAGATATGTTATCGGATACTCCATGCAAAATGTTTACACTAAATCCACGGAACGAATTTTCAGAAACCAGGTTTTTGAAATTACCTGTTGGCAATGCTGCGCTATAACTTACATTGAGTTTGGTCTCTCCTTTCTGGGCCTTTACTACTAAGGCTGAAAAAAGAAAAACCACCGGTAAAAAGAATAGTTTGTTTTTCATCTTCCGAATTTTTTATTGATTGGTTTTTATATAGGGTGATTGATCAAATAGTGCCTGCACCTGGCTTTGTACATTGTTGGTACTGAAAATACCTTCGCCGCGGATCAGCCCATTCCATATCACCTTGATGGTTTGCGCACTGGAAGCATTCTTCAGATCGAGGATGTCTACGGAAAAAGCCGCTTCGGTGCTTTGATAATAACCATACACAGGAGGATAGTAATAACCATAGCCACCGTATCCCCAGTAATACGGATCGTAATAGCCTCCATAGGAATTCCAGTAATCAGAAAGATTTACCAGATTGGTACTGGTGTTAAAAATCCTGCTTACGTTGATACCAAGATCAGGAGTTTGGGTGTGGTTAACTCTTACAAAGCCTCTTGCATTCATGGCATTTTGAATGGCATTGATCATCTGCACATCCCAGGATGTCGTTTCCCTGCCTGCTACACGACCATTGTCAACAATTAAAACCGAGTCGGCAATGCTATAGGTTTTGTACGAATTGAAATTGGCGGTAGAGTCGCGGTTGGTGATGTAGATGCGGCTCTCTTCGTTTGTCATGTTTCCTAAAGGGTCTTTTGTGCAACTGCTCAATACAGTAAGGGTAGTTACCGTTAGCAGCGACAATACAAGCATTCTCTGCATATTCTTTGTTTTAATGATACAAGAACAAAGCAGATGCCTGATTATTGTTTTGCCATTAAAAACTTAACGGAGCCTTATAAATTGGCTGTTCCTCTGCTTTGCAAAAAAGATTGGGTGAAAATATTAAAACTTATGCCCTGAGAGGAACCTGTCTC
>JAGIAB010000004.1:0-3372 GCA_017745135.1 Flavisolibacter sp. | reverse complement strand
AGAATTTGTTTGGAATCTTTGTCCTGCATTCTGTCCGCTCAGAAATAATAAATTACCGGCTTTGCTGGATGGCGTTTTATCAGCATTGTAAGTATAAGTATAGTCAATAGTATACAAGTCTGTGCCATTTGCGGAAAGCTTTTCTTTCTTTGGATTGTTTTTCTGCAAACGAAATCCCTGCGGCAGAAAAAAATGATCATTTATGCCATCATGTATAAGGCTAAAATCATCTACATTGATTTTGTCGTCGTATTGTTCAAATGTTTTTACAGAAACGGATTCAGGTGAACTGCCGGAAGACCTGTGATCAGTAATGGTTTTTACATTGCCATCAGCATAAAAACTGAAGGTGAGGGTACGGTCGTTCAGGAAACTGCCGTCTGCCTGTTTGTGTTCCCATTCTATTTCTTTGATAAGATTTCCGTTATAAGTAAAAAACACACGCCTGTAAACAACATTGGTCTTGTCTATAAATTTGATAAGCGTCACTTTGCCTGCCTGGTCATAGGAATACCGTAGTGTATCGCGGTTGGTAGAAATATTGTTTCGCATGTCTGCAATTTTATTCCCACTGTACAAAACATCATACATGGTAAATCCGGAACTAAAACCGGCTTTTGTAACCAAACTATCTGTATTGTATTCAAAATGATAATAGGGTGAAGGCAGGTTGGGTATTGTAATATCTTTCAATAAACCATGTTTGGCAGGTGCAGGTTCATCCGGTTTAGGAGCAGGCTCTTTTTTACAGGCAAGCAATACCATAAAACACATGATCATCAAAACATAATGAAGGCGCATAAAATAATTTGTGGATAAAGCTAAAGTCGCCCGCATTTTCTTTTCAACCAAAACGGTTGAACTGCGGTAATAAATGTATGAAGTGATGTGCAGGTTGCTGTGTTGTGCGCATAAAAGGAGTATGTTAACAATAGCTTGCAAACGCCTAAGAATTCTTTGTCTCGCTGAGAGCTTTACCGGTTGTTTCTGTTCAGATATTTTCAATTCTATTTCATCTAACCCACCCCGTATGATTATTCCTATTTTGTATCAAATAAATTATTTTAGATCTTTCGCAAAACGAACCGCTTATGCCACAACATCAGCAAACTATTGCTGCACCAAGTTATTCCGCATCTCAAATTTTACAACTAGCCTTTGGCTGCTTCCACCAGTTAGGATGGACTGTTGAATATGCCTTTGAAAACCGCCTTGCAGGTTATACAAAGAAAAAATGGGGAGCCTATTACGACCATATTCTGGTAGATTCAGAAGACGGCCAGCTTACTGTTACAAGCAAGCTGCCGGAAGGAGCTGCGTGGGACCTGTTCAAAAAAAATAAGAAGAATGTAGAAAAGTTCGTCACCTCCTTCCAGAGAGTCAAAACTTCGGCAATGGAAGCAGACGTGCAGTTATGGCAAACAGAAATTGAACAATTGCAAAACAGCACTTCGGGAGCAGTAGAACAGGAAGCAAAAGATATAGCTGAAACAGAAGCAGTCATGAAATTATCCTCAGGTTCAAGAACTGTTACCTACGTTATTATGGGCATTAATGTAATAGTGTTCCTGGCAATGGTGGTCAGTGGTGTGCACATTTTTGAGCCGCTTGTGGCCGATATAGCAAAATGGGGTGGAAATTTTAAACCCTATACTACCAGCGGTCAATGGTGGCGACTCATCACATCAACCTTTGTTCACATCGGCATCATCCATATTGCTTTCAACATGTATGCATTGTACATGGCAGGTGTTTACCTGGAACCTATGCTGGGCAAGTTGCGGTTCATCATTGCTTATTTGTGTACGGGGGTTTTGGCAAGCATTGCCAGTATCTGGTGGAGCAATAATGTGGTTAGCGCAGGTGCGTCCGGAGCTATCTTCGGATTATATGGGTTGTTTCTTGCCCTGCTTACTACAAAGCTGATCCCGGCTAAGATGCGATCCTCACTGTTAAGCAGCATTGTGGTTTTCATAATCTACAATCTTTTATATGGAGCAAAATCGGAAGGAATAGATAATGCAGCGCATATCGGCGGACTGTTAAGCGGCTTTGTGATTGGTTATGTTTATTTCCTTTCCTTACGTAGCACCAGATTTTCTCCGGCAATAGCAAGCATGGTGGTAGCAGCAGCAACAACGCTATTCACAGTATTTTATTTGAAAAGTTCTGGTAACGACCATTTGGCCTATGAGCAGAAACTTGAAAAATTATGGAAGCTGGAAGAAGAAGCTGTTGAGCCTTTGAAACACGCAAATGTAGATCCTGAATTTTCCCACAAGCTCACTCACATATCACAGGTAAAATGGGGGGAAGCAAAAAACTTGATGGATGAAACTGATAGTTATAAGTTGAATGAACCCTACACCAGGCTGAGAAAACTGTTGAAAGAGTATATTGATTTGCGTATTCAGCAAACAAACCTGATTGTTCTTTCCATGCAGGAAAATCATGATGCAGATGTGGAGAGTGACCTTAAAACTGTCAGTGAAAAGATCAATGAAAAGATAAAAGAAATTCAAAGTAAACAATGATGGCTGTGAGTTCGTAGGCAGGCTGAAAAGAGAGTCGTCGCAGCATCCTGCTAATGAGTAATTTTATTATTGAACCGATTTCCTTCCAAAATAATTCTTCAACTATGCTCCTGCGTCTTTATCTGATTGCAATTTTTTCTGCTTTGCTTTTTCCTGCTATGAAAAAAGAAAAAAGCAGTATCCCTGCCGCTTCTAGTGTAAAAACTATCAAAACAGGTGCAGAGCAAACAGAAAAATATTTAGGATACATCAAGGGAAAAAGAATTGCCATCCTCGGTAATCAAACTTCTGTAATTGGCAGAACGCACCTGGTCGATTCGCTTCGTTCGCTGGGAGTAAGAATTGTAAAAGTGTTTGGACCGGAGCATGGCTTCAGGGGTAATGCCAGTGCAGGCGTAACGGTAAAAGATGAAGTGGACAGTGCTACCCGCATTCCGATTATTTCTTTGTACGGTTCCAAGCGAAAACCAGGTAAGGAGGATCTTTCTGATGTTGACCTTATGGTTTATGATATGCAGGATGTGGGTTGCCGGTTTTATACCAACATCAATGCGCTGGCAGATATCATGGAAGCCTGTGCAGAAAACAATAAAGAACTGTTGATACTCGACCGGCCAAATCCAAATGGCTATTTTGTAGATGGCCCTGTATTGGATATGAAGCTGAAATCCGGGATCGGTATGTTCCCTATTCCTATTACACACGGAATGACCATTGGCGAATTTGCGCAAATGATCAATGGCGAAGGTTGGTTGCCGCGAAAATTAAAATGCAGGATCAAAATTATTCCTGTAGCCAATTATACCCATGACATGCCGTATACACTCCCGGTAAAACC
>JAGIAB010000049.1 GCA_017745135.1 Flavisolibacter sp. | reverse complement strand
ATCTGCGGCAAGGTATCGTAACCTTTTTCTCTGGCCTCCTTAATCTTTAACCGCGATGCGATGTACAAATTGAGATAATCCCGGAAAGCTTTTTCACTTCTTACATTGGTTTTGTTTTTGTTGTAAGCTTTCAAAAATTCCTGTACTGAAACCGAATCATTTCCATAATGGAAAATGGTTTGTGCTGACAAGGAGAAAGAGATCAGCAACCCAAAAGCAGTGATCAGTTTTTTCATCTGATATTTTTTATTGTTTTAGCCAGACGGAACCTTCGATGACAAAAATTTTATGTTGCAATTTGTCATCCCAGCTCCTGGTTATTTTTTGTTTTGCCTGAAGGCTAAAATTTCGTCGATCTGTTCAAGCGTCAGTTTTTTTGCAATGATGCGTTTGTCTTTATCAAGCAGGTACAAAGTAGGAAAACTTTGCACATCATACAACTGCGAGTAGCCCGGAACTCCGGCGCTGGTTCTTGCCTCGTCAGCCTGTTTGGAATAATAAACATGCGTCCATTCATTTAAACGATGATCGCGAATGAAGTTCAACCAGTCGGCCTTTTTTCCATCAGTTTCTCTGGCCAGCGCAAAAAATTTCAGTCCCATGCTTTTCCATTTGGCGTTGTAAGCGCTGTCAAGTTTCGGGAGTACTTCCTTACAATGGCCGCAGGTGGGATCCCAAATCACAACCAAGGTATATGGCGCCTGCAAGGAATATAATTTAGTGGTCTTGTTGGCAGTATCGGGCAATTCCACATCCGATGCTTCTGTACCCAAAATATTTGCCATCAGGCTGTACGCCCGGTTGGTAATAGTTTTCTTGCCTGCATCGGTTAACCAGGGATAGGTTTTTTGCGAGAAATATTTTTCAAACAGGTGCACAAACACCTTATCCTCCCACATATATTTCTGGTTGAGATAACGGTTAACAAATTTGAGCAGCAAAAATTTTTGCATCTCCTCGTTGATGCTTGCATAGCCAAGCATGTAATCGAGCTCCTTAATTACCGAATCAGCTTCCGGATACACCAACTGCTCCATATATTTATCGATGCGGCTTTCAAAAAATGGGGTACGGACTAACCGGTCGTCGTAAAAATTGACGCCATCCCAATAATGTTTTTTGAAATATTTGTAAGCAAACATGGAATCGGTTTTGGCAGCAGGATCATTTGTCGGAACATCCGGTTCTTTCATTGCTTTTAATAGAGTAGCCAGCAACCCGTTTCCATCCTTTGCAATAATATCGTTCCTGTATTTTTTGATCTTATCGTTGAGAGCTTCCACCTGTCCATTAATTTTAATCGAATCTGCAGCGCTTACTTTACTTCTCAATTTCATTAACGAATCAATTGAAGAACCATTCTTGCTCATAAATTCCTGGTAAGCTTTAAATTCAACATTTTCAGGAGAGTTCTGAAAACTTACAGCCTGGAGTTTGGCGGTATCGGCGATAACGGAAAATTTTTGATTCTTATCAATTACAATTTCAAAATGGCGGCTTTTATCTGAATAACCAATAAGGTAAATGCCTCCGCCTAATTTTTTATTGCCCTTAAAAACCGCTTCGCTTTTATCGTTCAGCAAAGCCGAATCAATAATGGGCAATTGCTTTCCGTAGTAATGCCCGAGGTAGATGTATTGATTTTTAAAAGGTTTCAGGGTAACCTTTATCTCGTACCCGTTTTGAGCAAAAGAAAAAAAGCTGGTCAGGGAAAACAGGAGGGCGGCGATATATTTCATAAGACTAGTATGGCTCGTAAAAATATCTAAAAAAGAGTGCAAGTTTGGTTAAATAGTTGCAAATAGCTAAGCTTTATCTAAAGTACATTTTAGGATAATTAGAAAGTCCGAAGAATAAGAATGGATTTATTGATAACAAAATGTCTGGCTTAAAAAATAATTATGTATCGACCATCCACTACTACTATCAGGCGCCTGTTGCGTCGCACACTTGTACGTTCTGAAATTCTATTCAGCATTGAGCAAAAGTCTTTACCTAAACAATCAAACTTTTAATGCAAATAAATTAATAAAGACTTCTTAAACCTAAGTCTCCCCTTCAGGGGGACAGGGGGAATGGTTACTTTTGGCGAGTGAGAAAAAAGAAAAATATTGTTTTAGAAGAAGTTTTGGTAGAGAACTACGCCGCGGAAGGAAAATCATTAGCAAGGCGGGATGGGAAAGTCATCTTCATTGAAAATGTAGTTCCCGGCGATGTAGTGGACATACGGCTTTCAAAAAATAAAAAGGACTGGGCAGAAGGTTATCCCATTCAATTTAAATCCTATTCCAAAGAAAGAGTAAAACCTTTCTGCCAGCATTTTGGAGTGTGCGGTGGTTGCCAGTGGCAAATGTTGCCTTATCAAAAACAGCTTCAGTACAAGCAACAGCAGGTAATTGATAACCTTACCAGGATCGGAAAAATAAAATTGCCTGAGTCGCTTCCAATTGCCGGCGCACAGGAAGACAAATTTTATAGAAACAAGCTGGAATATACATTCAGTACTAAAGAATTTACAGCTCAAAAACCGGTTAGGCTCCCGGCCCATCCCGACCTTCCCGGTGGGAAGGCCATCCATACACAGCCCTCGCTTACTCAAGAGGCAAACTATTCATCAGCATCTACAAAAAGCGAGGTTTTGCAGCGTAGTGAAGTCCCTCCACCGGAGGTCTCGATAGCTATCGGGATTAGGGAGGCCGCCGGTGCTCTTGGTTTCCACGCCAAAGGTTTTTTTGATAAAGTAGTGCATATCGAAAAATGCTGGCTGCAGCCTGAACCCAATAACGAGATCAGGAATGCTTTGCGTGAATTTGTGGTGAAGAAAAAATTCAGCTTTTATGATTACAGGGAGCACCGGGGCTTTTTGAGAAACCTGCAGCTTCGAATTTGCACAACCGGCGAAGTAATGGTGAACGTGGTTTTTGGAGAAGATAACCAAGAGAAGAGAAATGAAGTGCTGGATTTCCTTAAACAGCAATTCCCTCAAATCACAACTCTTCTCTATACCATCAACCTCAAAAAAAATGATTCCCTGAGCGACCTGCAGCCCATCACCTATTCCGGGAAAGGTTATGTGATAGAAAGACTGGAAGATTTTCAATTTAAGATTGGCCCCAAATCTTTTTTTCAAACCAATACCAAGCAAGCAGAAAAACTTTATCAAATAACAAGAGAATTTGCTGAGCTGGATGGCTCTCAAATTTTGTATGACCTTTATTGCGGTACCGGGAGTATTGGAATTTTTTGCAGCAAAGGAGCCAAAAAAATTATTGGAGTTGAAGCCATAGAAGAAGCGATCAGCGACGCAAAGGAAAACGCATTACTCAACAATATTCATCATGCAGAATTTTATACCGGTGATGTCATCGACATTTGCAATGATGATTTTTTCTCACAACATGGCAAACCTGATGTGATCATTACCGACCCGCCCCGTGCAGGTATGCATGAAAAACTGGTAAGAAAAATCCTGGAAATAGAAGCACCGACCGTTGTGTATGTAAGTTGTAATCCGGCCACCCAGGCAAGAGACCTTTCTTTGCTGGATGAGAAATATGAAGTAACCAAATTGCAGCCGGTGGACATGTTCCCGCATACACACCATATAGAAAATGTAGTTCAGCTAAAACGTAAATAAAGACAGATGAGCGATTTCAAATACTATAGACCGAATAATTTCCCCCCTATTGTAAAAAACCTGATCATTATAAACGTACTGGTTTGGATAGCACAGCAAATGTTCGATCAGCAATACCACATCACAGAAAAAATTGCGCTGTATCCAATAATGCCGCAACAATTAAAAGAGATTATCCTAAGATCTCCCGGCCTGACCGATTACTATGGCTTTCATCCCTATCAGATAGCCACACACATGTTTGCACATGGCCCGCTTTATCATATTTTGTTCAACATGTTTGCTCTTTGGATGTTTGGAAGAATATTGGAGAATGTTTGGGGACCTAAAAAATTTCTATTGTTTTACCTGGCTTGCGGAGTTGGATCAGCAGCTTGTCATTTGCTTATCCAGTATTTAAGATGCCAGGAATTATTACACGTATTCCAGGCCAATCCATCTGATCCAAGAATACAGAGTTTATTAGGCGCCTTGTCAACTGCAGTAGGAGCTTCAGGAGCTATTATGGGAATATTCGCAGCTTTTGCCTATCTCTTTCCAAATACAGAATTATACATCATGTTTATTCCCATTCCCATCAAAGCTAAATGGGCAGTGATAGGAATGGCGGCTATTGATCTCTTTGGAGGATTTGCTAATATGAGTGGCGATAACATTGCTCACTTTGCCCATTTAGGTGGTGCTGTCACCGGGTTCATTTTAGTATTAATTTGGAACAAAACAAATCGCCGGACTTTTTATTAGTGTGGCAAATAAATTGCAGCTTTAGATTAACACCATGAGTTATTACCAACAACAAGACAGGCACCGGCTTTCTATTGGACAAGATGGCAATGCACTGACCATGCTGATCGCCATTAACCTGGTGGTTTTTGTATTTCTGGCTTTTATAAAAGTGATTTATTATTTCACTGAAGGAAAGGCCGGCCCAGCTTCTTTCGATAATAATTTCTTCTATTGGCTAACGCTTCCTGCCGATCTGGATAAATTTCTTTCAAGACCCTGGACCCTGGTTACACACATGTTTGTACATGATATGGCGCAGGTATGGCATATTCTGGGCAATATGATCTGGCTTTGGGCTTTTGGTTATATCCTGCAAAGTCTTTCAGGCAACCGACAGGTGATCCCTGTTTTTTTATACGGAGCCCTGGCAGGTGCATTTGGTTACATGCTTGCTTATAATGTCATCCCGCCTTTAAAGGAGCACATTGCCGTTTCACAAGCTTACGGAGCCTCGGCAGGAATTATGGCAATTGCGATTGGTGCTACCACGCTGGCGCCTAATTACCGGATTTTTCCCATGCTTAATGGAGGCATTCCCATTTGGGTGATTACGGTGCTGTATATGATCATTGACCTGGCAACCATCCCGGAAAGTAACCCGGGCGGTCATATTGCACACATTTGCGGTGGAATGATGGGCTTTTTATACATGACCATGTTGCAGAGAGGAAAAGACTGGGGAGCCTGGATGAATAAGTTTTACAATTGGACCTCTGGTCTTTTTGATCCGGAGAAACCGCAAAAAGGGAAATCAATAAAATCGCAATTGTTTTATAAAGCCACTGTTCAGCCTTACAAAAAAACTGCAACCGTTACTCAGCAAAGGATCGATGAGATCCTTGATAAAATCAATCAAAAAGGATATCATTCACTTACTGAAGAAGAAAAAGAAATTTTGAAAAAAGCCAGCCAGGAAGATCTTTCATAACCATTCTTTCCTGAAAAATTATCAGCCATACAATTCGATAAAAACTCAGCCGTTTTTTAAACATCTGTATTCTAGTATAAATTCGTGTTGTAATGGCACGCTACCGTCGCTTCACCAAAATATTTTTCGTTCTGCTCAACAGTTTTGTTGCGGTCATCTTTTTATTATCCTGCCTTGCTCCTTATCTCAATCCTAAAAAATGGTGGCCAGTATCATTGATCGGTCTTGGCTTTGCATTCATCATTGTTACATTGATCGCATTTATTTTTTTCTGGCTCATCTTCCGGCCAAAGTGGATGCTGATCTCTCTCGTTTCGTTAGGCATCGGCTATCAAAGCATCCTGGTTTTCTTTGGTTTTCATATTCCCGACAAGTTTGATTACAACAAACCCAAAGATGTTTTACGTGTTGCCCACTGGAACGTAGCCCGTTTTGTGGAATGGAAGCGCAACAACAATAAAGGCAGCCAAACGCGGATGAAGATGATGGACCAGATCAAGGAGCAAAATGCAGATGTACTTTGCATACAGGAGTTCTTCACATCTACCGATCCTGTCTATTATGATAACTTGAGTCATATAGTAAAGGAATTGGGCTATCCATTTTATTATTTTTCTTATGATAATGATGGCCATTTACAATGGACAGGGCAGATTATTTTTTCAAAATATCCTATAATCGACAGTGGAATCATCCGTTATCCAAAACCTGCTTCTCCAGAAGCATTGATACATGCCGATATTGTTTTTAATGGTGATACGATCAGGTTTTACACCACCCACCTGCAATCGGTACAATTTGAAAAAAAAGATTTTGAAACCATCGAAAGCATCAAAAACAGTGATGAAAAGGCCGTTAAAAATTCCAGGGGAATCTTTTCCAAGTTAAAACGTGGAGTGATTAACCGGTCGGGCCAGGCCAACATCGTAAGAGAGGAGATCAATAAATCTCCCCACCCATATATATTAACCGGCGACTTTAATGATGTTCCGAATTCCTATACTTATTTTACAATTAAAGATGATGACCTGCAGGATGCATTTTTAATGAGAGGCATAGGGGTTGGAAAAACGTTTTCCTATATAGCGCCAACGCTTCGCATCGATTACATATTCACAACAAAAAACTTTTCAATAAAGCAATTCAACCGCATCATTAAAAACTCTTCGGACCATTACATGCTGGTTACCGATCTGCAGTTGAAAAAGCCACAAGCTGCAAGCCATTAGCCTCAAGCTTTGGATTCCCTTCAAATAAAAATGAAAAAATTTAACCAATTGCTGATCTGGCAAAAAGGTTTTGAAATTGCCATCCAATCTTTTAAACTGGCAGAAAGTTTTCAGGATGTTTCAGAAGAGCAAAGAATGCTCATTTCTTTCATGAATAAACTTAACAAATAGCACTGGCTTGCAGCTTGACGCTAATAGCTTGCAGCTTACTTTTGCACCCATGAGCAACCTGAGAGTTTACAATTCTTACGTAAGAGATAAAGAAGATTTCGTTTCCCTCGTTCCCGGTCATGTAGGTATGTATGTATGCGGACCCACGGTCAGCGGAGAAAGCCATCTCGGTCACGCACGGCCTTACATTACTTTCGATGTCATTTTTCGATACCTCATGCATCTTGGCTACAAAGTGAGGTATGTTCGCAACATTACGGATGCCGGCCATTTTGAAGAAGAAGGAAGGGAAGCTGTTGATAAAATTTCCACCAAAGCACAAATAGAAAAAATGGAACCAATGGAGCTGGTGCAAAAATATACCAACCTGTTTCATTGGGCGATGGACCAGTTCAATTGCCTGCCACCAAGTATAGAACCGACAGCAACAGGCCATATTGTTGAGCAGATAAGCATGATTGAAGAACTGATCAAAGCTGGTTATGCCTATGAAGTAAACGGCAGTGTTTATTTCGATGTAAAAAAATATGCAAAGGGCCATGATTATGGCAAACTAAGCGGAAGAGTAATTGATGATCTTTTGGAAACAACAAGAGAACTTGAAGGTCAGGAAGAGAAAAAAGACAGGGCCGATTTTGCGCTTTGGAAGGCAGCTCCGCCCGAACATATCATGCGATGGAAAAGTCCCTGGGGTGAAGGCTTCCCCGGCTGGCATATTGAATGTTCTGCAATGAGCACAAAATACCTGGGAAAGCAATTTGATATTCATGGAGGCGGCATGGATCTTTTGTTCCCCCACCACGAAAGTGAAATTGCACAAAGTACTATTTGCAATCATGTGCCTCCTGCCCGTTACTGGATCCACAACAATATGATCACAATTAACGGCAAGAAGATGGGAAAGAGCTATAATAATGTAATTAAGCTCACTGAAATGTTCAGCGGTGACCATCCAATGTTGGAGAAGGCTTATTCGCCAATGACCATTCGCTTTTTCATTTTGCAAACGCATTATCGGAGTACGCTTGATTTTAGCAATGAAGCCTTGCAGGCTGCGGAAAAAGGATTGAAGCGTTTGATGGAAGCGTATGAGTGGCTGAAGCAATCAGAAGCCGTAGGTCAGAGGTCGGAAGTCGGAGGTCAAAAGCAGGAGGATGAAGGATTGAAAAAGAAAGTGACAACCCTGCTGAATGAATTGGATGATTTTATCAATGATGATTTTAATACGGCGAAAGTAATGGCCAATATTTTTGAACTGATCCCGGTGATCAATTCACTAAAGGATAAAACCATTGCCTTTGAAGCATTAGGCGCTGATACCTTCAATTTGTTAAAGGATAAATTGAAAACTTTTATAGAGGATATCTTAGGATTGAAACAGGAATCTGCGGCGAACGATGACAAACTAAAAGGCGTAATGCAGGTGCTGATCGAATTAAGAAAAGAAGCCCGTGCTAAAAAAGATTGGGCAACATCCGATAAGATCCGGAACCAGCTAGCTGAAATTGGAATTCAATTGAAAGATGAGAAGAATGGAAATATTAGCTGGAACCTAACCTCACTCTGAGGCCTTCATCCTAACCCGTCTCCCAACGGGAGAAGGAACTGCCAACACGCAAACCTTGCTTTTCGAAGAGTCATTACATAATTGAAGCACTCAAAAGATTGAGTGCTTTTTTGTTTTTTTAATTGAATGAATTTTTTCAATAATTAGGAATCGTCAAATAAATAAGGGCTGTGTGATGATGGCCTTCCCACCGGGAAGAGCTTGTCCCGCCCAAGGCGGGATTGGGATGGGCTTTCTCCCTCTACACCTCTGGTGGAGAGGGTTGGGGTGAGGTGGCCCTCAACATTTCTCTTTTGCCCCGTGGACCGGGCATTTTTTTTACTGCAAATCCTGCAGCTATCATTGCTCTCCTTACATCGCCTTTGGAGCAATACGTTACCAGAACTCCATTTGGTTCCAGCATATGAAAGATTTTTTCAAAAATGTCTTTTGTCCATAAGTCGGGTTGGGCACCCGGTGCAAAAGCATCGTAGTAAACCAGGTTGAAATGCTGCGAGGATGAGAAGTTCAAAAGACTCGTCTCAACTTTTTTTAAAGTAAAATATTCATTGACAGAGACTGCTTCATTCCATTTGCATTCGTGAATGGTGTGAAATAAATCTGCATGGCCTAAAACGTCCGGATAGTTTAACGACGCAGCTTCTGCAGGCGTGATTGGAAATTGCTCAACCGCTGTATATTGAATTTTGATCTTCTGATTTTCTGCCTCAATGGCTGTAAGAAAAGCATTCAAACCAGTGCCAAATCCCATTTCGAAAATATTGAAAGGGTTAGGAATTGTATCGCCGGGAAGGTATTTCAATCCTGCATCGATAAACACATGCTCCGATTCCTGTATCGCACCATGAATGGAATGATAGGTAACATGCAATTCCGGTATTGCAATGCTGTGCGAACCGTCTCCGGTTATAACAATTTTTCGCTCCACTCAACAAAATTCTGTTTACTACTCCATTTTTAATTTTTAATTTTTCACTCATAATTATGGAGTACATAACCCACCTTTCCAAAGACAAAAAACTGGCAAAGCTTATAAATGGCACTGAGCCTTTTGAATTAAAATTTCACAAAAATATTTGCCTGCGCCTTTGTGCTTCCATTATGAGCCAGCAACTGAGCACTAAGGTGGCCAAAGTAATTTATCACCGTTTTCTCGATCTCTACGGTGGTAGAGAACCTACACCCGAACAAATTGTTGCCACTCCTTTTGACAAACTGAGAGCTATCGGTTTGAGCAATGCCAAAACTCAATATGTTTTGAATGTAGCGCAGTTTGCTATTGACCATAAATTAACCGATAAGAAGTTAGAGAAAATGAGTGATGAAGAAATCATTGAACTGCTTACTCAAATAAAAGGCGTTGGCAGGTGGACAGTGGAAATGTTATTGATGTTTACCTTAGGACGAGAGGACCTTTTCTCGGCAGATGATTACGGTATTCAAACGGCAATGAAAAAAATTTATAAATTGGATGACGGCAACAAAAAACAATTCAAGGAAAAAATATTGAAAATATCACAGAAATGGGCACCCTACCGAACTTATGCCTGTTTGCATTTATGGCACTGGAAGGACAATGCGCCGATCCTGAAAAAATAGTGGTAAAAAACCATTCATAAAACATGGTCTTTTAAACATAAAATTCTATTTTAGAGAACCAATTCCCTTAGCCTTATCCCGCCGTACTCTTCCAATTAAGAATAATCCTCCCCTGTGCTTGCTATAAAATCTAATAACATGTCTGAAAATGTCTTATTGAAAATGACCATTGAAAAGGCTCGTCTGATCAACGAAATGATCGCCGGTTTTTTAGGCCATGAGCCGTCTGAGGAAGAGAAAAAGCAGTTCAATATTATGAATCGTCTTGGTGAAAGCATCATCTATTTTAATGGCGAGTTTATTGGCACTGTTAAATACAAAGCTGATGATGGTTTGTTTACATAATAAATTTCTCGGTCTTATTTAAATAGCTTTCATCAATTACTGCACCCAGACCCGGAGCATCCGGCACATCAATGATCCCTTTATCCAGGTAATTAATTCCACCAATGACAGGGTCTTCCGTAAACATCAATGGCGTATCAAAATCGCAATGATGGATGTGATCGTTAGCTAATGCTAAATGAGCAGATGCTGTCATTCCCAATCTTGATTCCATAAACCCTCCTACCTGCATGCTCATATTGGCCTTTGCTCCCAATTGTGCAATTTTTAATCCTTTATAAATACCTGATGATTTGCCCAGTTTAATGTTGAACATGTGGCAGGCATTGAGTTGTATTAACCGTTCTGCATCATTTTCATCACCGCAGCTTTCATCAGCCATGATGGGAATAGGAGACATCTTTGAAACCCTATGAAGTTCCATAAACCGGGAACGAAGAATGGGCTCTTCGCAATATTCTATATTGTATTCAGCCAAAGCTTTTAATACTTCAATAGCCTTGTCTGCTGTTTGCCATCCCTGGTTGGCATCAATGCGTAATGGGTGTTCGCTGCCTACACTCCTGCGAATGGCTTTGATTCTTTCCACATCCTTTTCTTTGCTTTCGCCCAACTTCACTTTTATAGCAGGGAAGCCCTGTTCTTTTATTTTGATGGCATCCCCCGCCATTTTTTGAGGATCGCCGATACTTACCGTATAATCTGTTTCTAAAATCTTGTTCTTCTCTCCTCCCAAAAACTTATAAAGAGGAAGGCCTGCGTATTGTGCGGCAATATCATGCAAAGCAATATCAAAAGCACTTTTAATGCTGCTGTTACCATAAATCGTTTTATCCATCGCCTCTACGCAAGCTGCAATATCTAAAGCATTTTTTCCTTTCAGTACTTTGGCAAAATATTGTCCAACGATAAAGCAGGTATCAATGCTTTCACCGTTTATAGACATATAAGGGCTGCACTCCCCGTAACCGGTACAACCATCGTTTGTTCGAATGATCACAATAATATTCTGAACGTCGTTTTGCGGACCAAGCGAAATAATGAATGGTTCCTTTAACTCAATAAACAGTTTATAAATTTCGATGGACTGGATAGTAGTGCCTGCCATATTGATAATTTGAAAAGTAAACAGGCAATTGCCCGTTGTTGTTAGATCCTTAAAGTTAAAAGCGAATTCAATCTACAATAAAATCAGAATTTGCACGATTTATGAATAGCATCATTCAAAACGTCTATGAGAAACATTATGATTGTTCTTGCATCCCTGCTTATTCTTGCCGGCTGCAAAAAATCGGTGGATGAATTGCCGGAAGCCACTCAATCCGGTGCCAATACTTTTGGCTTAAAGCTAAATGGAAACTTTTGGACGCCGCAGAAATTTGCAGGCATTAACGCTCCTATTTTAAAAGCCCAACTTACCGGCTCAACTATTAATGACCTGTTGATCACCGCTCAAAACTTTGCGTCTGAACCTTTAGAGTCTCAATTCAATCTTTACATAAAAAACATAACCGGACCAGGCACTTATCAGCTGGATCAAAATACGGACATCTATCCGAATGCGTCGGTTAGCTATGCATATTATGTAAGAAGAAAGATCAATCCGCTGAATGAATGGATTACAAGTGCTCAACATACTGGCACGGTAACAATAACCAAATGGGATCTTACTAATGGTATTGTGTCAGGCACATTTGAATTTAACGCAGGAAGTATGGATAATTCAGAAGGGCCCATCACAGTAACCGACGGAAGATTCGATATAAGACTTCAATAGCCAAACAGAATCCGCATACCGCCACTGATCATGAAGGGCAGCGGAACATTTTTATTGTTATGAAGATAAGGTGAGGGATAATTTGTGGTAGGGATCCATGTTCGCACATCGCTGTATATAAAGAAATTTCCACCAATCGGAAACTCTACTCCAGCACCCAAATCAACTGTTAACCGGTAAAACTCACTGCTACCGGCAAAAGTTGGTGTAGTATACAGGCTGGTATCAATCGCGGGAGCAAAAACATTGTCAACTTTTGTAAACATTAATCCCAATCCGGCAATACCATAAATATTGTAACCTGTTTCGGCGTCAAAACTTCCTTTAAAAAAATGTTTCCACCCAAGCGATACCTCATTGCTTCTCCACCTGGCTGAAGCTCGGAAGGGTACGCTCGCAGGAGAAGTAGCGGGTGATTTTGCAGTAGCCGTAAAATTGTTTTTGAATTTGCCAGGTGTATAATAAGTTATCCAGGCGTAGGCTGATTGCTTTTTATTAAAATGAAAATCGAATTGAACCGTTTCGCCGAGGGACCAAAACTTTTGATCAGGACTGAAATTGCGCATCAGCGATAGATCAGTCGCCACGCTTAAACGGATCTGCGATTGACCATAAAGGCAAACAAACAAAAGAAAAGCCGTGCAATACTTTCTCAAATCAGTTCAATTTAAAAAAATCCCGTTTCTACTGTTGCGGAAACGGGACTAAAATTAGGAGGAATGAATTTATTTTCTCAAGGTTAATTCCTTAATGATGTTTTGTGCACCGCCTAATTTATCAACACACCACAACACAGCACGAATGCAAATGGAATGAAGCAGTCTCTGTCAATGAATATTTTACTTT
>JAGIAB010000499.1 GCA_017745135.1 Flavisolibacter sp. | reverse complement strand
GGCTTAATCCCGATTTGTGGAACAATATCGGCTTACAAACTACAGTTTATCGAATAGAAGACGAGGTAACGATTAAAAATATCGAAAATAACATTAGGGAGCCTAATAAGGTTTTTGTTAAGGAGCAGCCTGAACTTAAAAAAACTCACAATATGTTAAACCAGATCCTTTTCGGTCCTCCCGGTACCGGCAAAACATTTCATACAGTCAATAAAGCGCTTCAAATAATCAATGACCAGGATGTTCAGAATTTGGACTGGACAAACAGGAAAGCTGTACGGGCTCTTTTCGGGAAAAAAGTTCACGACAGGCAAATAATGTTTGTAACGTTTCACCAAAGTATGGCGTATGAAGACTTCATTGAAGGATTAAAACCATTAGAACCGAAACAAGATGGCCAGGCTGTTAATTATAGAATTGTCGATGGTATTTTTAAACGAGCTTGTGCCTTGGCGGCAAATCGTAGTTATAATCTTTTTGTTAAGTCAAAACAGCAAGCAACCAATTATGGATTTGACGATCTATATGAGGCGTTTATTGATTTTCTGAAAGAACAAATTGCAGCAGATACTTCGCCAATTTTCAAAACCCTCAAAGGCAAAGAGGTAGAAGTAAAAGAAATTAATAAGAACAACTCAATTATTGCCAGAGCAAAAAAATCGACTTCTTCACGCTCTGCCCCCTTGACTGAAGAAAATATTCAGAAGCTATATGATCGTTTTAAAACGATCGATGAAATCAAGGACTTAAATCAAGTCAGAGAAACTGTGCAAATACAACCAAGAACTACAGAATTTTATGCAGTTTTCTCAGGCTTGAAAGAATTTGAAAAGACCTTCAAACCCGATGAAGACGACTTGGATAAAGGAAAAGAGATAGCTGTACTGGAAATTGAGGATATTCTCAAAAAATTCAATGCGGGCGTTTACAAGGAAGCAATTAAGACTTATGGAGAAAATTCTGCTCCTGTTGTATTGATAATCGATGAAATCAACCGCGGCAATGTTTCCCAAATCTTCGGAGAACTCATTACCCTCATTGAAGAAGACAAGCGCCTGGGTAAGCCCGAGGCTCTGGAAGTAACCTTGCCATACAGCAAAGAGCAATTCGGCGTCCCCCCTAACCTATTTATTATTGGAACCCTCAACACTGCAGATCGTAGTGTAGAAGCCCTCGACACCGCCCTGCGTCGCCGCTTTAGTTTTGAAGAAATGCCGTCAAGACCGGAACAGATTACTGCTGCTGATGGAAAAACTTCTCTCAAAATAAATGATATCGACCTCCAGTCACTCCTGAGAATCATCAATCAACGTATCGAGAAACTTCTAAACAAAGATCACCAGATTGGCCATAGTTATTTTCTGAATATTACCAGCATGGAGGAGCTCCAAACGGTTTTCTATTTTAAGATTATCCCTCTTTTACAGGAATATTTTTTCGGCAGCTATGAAAAGATTGGTTTGATCCTGGGCGATGGTTTCGTCAAAGTCAAGAACGGTATTCCCGGAAGTCTGTTTGCTGAATTCGATTCAGAATTTGCGGCCGATTTTGAAGATCGTCCCGTATATGAAATTATTGATTACAGAGATTCCAATATGAATCACCAGGTAAAAATCGATAACCGGCCCATCGAAATGGATTTTGAAAAAGCACTGAAACGTTTACTAAAAGAAGCCATTGCGTAAACAAACAACCCATATCACCGTATTTGAGCATGAAACACTCACGCTACGACAGCCGCTAAACAGTAGCGCATTTGATGGCTCAACCCTAAAAGCTTTGGAGAACTATCATGGAGAAAATGGTGTTCCTTTTTTCTCTATTGTTCGCGATGGCGTTCGATTCAATGAATATGTCGGTGTAATTCAAGTGGGGCCTACCCTGATCGAAGTATTACCCAAGGCCGATAAATCAGATACTTCCAAAACCAAGTGGCGTAACCTCCTCATTGGCATGCTCAGGGCTGTAGGTAGCTTTGATATCAAGTCTACGAGTAACAGTAACCTCAAGATAAGACCCAATACAATACTGGATCTTTACTTCGAGCTGTTTATTGAAGAAGTAGAATACCTCTTACATAAAGGTCTGCTTAAACAATACCGGCGGAAAGAAGCCAATGTGACTGCCTTGAAAGGGAGCCTATTATTTGGCAGGCATATACAACAAAATCTAATTCATCAGGAACGGTTTTATGTACGGCATACAACCTATGATATTCTGCATACTCTCCATTTCATCCTGTCCAAAACGCTGGGCTTATTACAGCAAATCAATACCAATGCTGGTTTGAATAGCCGGATAGGGACTTTGCTTTTGCATTTTCCGGAAATGCCGGAGATCGAAGTCACCGAAAGAACATTTGAAAAAATTGTATTCACCAAGAAAAATCAGGCATATAAAAAAGCTATTGAAATAGCTAAGCATATTTTGCTGCAATATCACCCGGACCTCAGCCATGGTCGTAATCATGTGCTGGCCCTGATGTTCAACATGAATACTTTATGGGAGAAATTTGTGTATGTAAGCCTTCGCAAACATAAGCCTGAAGGCACTACTATAGCCGAGCAGGTAATCACTCCATTCTGGAGACCTATTGGAGGAAGGTTCCAGAAAATGCTGCCTGATATTGTAATCAACAAAAATGATATCGATAGATGTGTAGTACTGGATACCAAAT
>JAGIAB010000498.1 GCA_017745135.1 Flavisolibacter sp. | reverse complement strand
GAATTAGAGTTCGTCCTCCACCTTGTTCGCTGATTTGAATAATCAAGTTTTTTTCCCTGGAAATGGTGAAAGGACGAAAAGCCAGCACTATTTTGCCACGAGTATTGTTTGAAATAGCGGAATCAATGGAACTGTAGATGGAATGCAATTCTGTTTCCTGGACAGCCGTACGCTTTGATTTTTTGCGGTCACGAATAAGGAAACGAACGTACTCCGGCTTATACTCAATGAATGAACTATTATTCAATCGCAAGGCGAACCACAGCACAGAATTCGTTACATAAATACCGTCTAATGATATAGCCGCTTGTCCTTCGCCAGTGCTCTTGCTTAAGAAAGGTCTTGCATTCAGTACTTGCTGCCTTTGCAATTGCATTTGATCCTCTGTGATTTCCTGATCTGCAACCAGGATGTTTCCTGTATTCAATGTATCCTTATCAAAAGAATAATTCAGTACCAGGGAATGTTCGGAATAATCCACCAGGAAAGAATAAAACTTTCCATCGCCGGTCACTACTGAAAGATTGGTCGAAGTAAAATTTTTCTCTGCCGCTTTCAGTTGCAAAATATTTTCAAGGCCCTTTGCTTTTTGTACCAGTAAACCGGCGCTTCCCCTGTCCACCGATTTAATCGAATAAGGAAAAATCAAATTACTCGTCATGTAGTAGCTGGCTGAAATGCGGTAGGGCTGTATAGTTCGGACGTTTAGAGCTGTGCCCGATGTTTGCGCATTGGTTACGAAACGAACCATAAGAAGAAACAGGACAATTAGAATATACTTTTTCATCGCATTTTAATTTTAGTTAGACAAACTTTTGTCATAAAGAAGCACACGGTAACCAGCTTTGACGGAAACTTTTACCATCTTCACTTTCTTGCTCAATAGGGATTTAACCGTATTGATTCCTGCGGCAGTAGCCTGGCCTTTTAAAGAAGGGTCCATTGAAGAAAGCTCCATCAGTTGCATCGAATTGTCTGCCGACTGTTTGGCAACATCTCTTGTGATTGCACCGGGAATATAAATACCACGTAAACCATCCAGATCATATACCTGAAGACGTACTGGATAAATCGAGTTTTGATAACGAATAGAACTGATTTCAATTTGTAGGCGTTCGTTATTAAGAGTTGCTAAACCATAAATAAAACTTCCTGTAGGAATATTCACACCGGCAATGTCAATCGGATTTGACAGTTGCAGTTTTACTGTTGCTCCATTCACCAGTGTTTGATCTTCAGGAATAATCGCTTCAACGGCATTTTGAACAGAAGTCACATGCTCTTCCGACAAACCATAAAAACCATTTTTAGAAACTTCATTAGAAGTATTTTGACTCAATAAACTAATAGGAGATTGCTTTGAATGGTTGGTTACAGGTAAAACTCCCCTCTTATTTAGAACTGAGTTCGTTCCTACCGTGTCCTTCACTCTTTCAGGATGCTGAATGGCGAGTATCTTATCCATCATTTGATTGAGATCTTTCATCTGAGGATCAGAATCCGCGTCAGCAGATTGATACTTCATCATATACTCCAATCGATCAACATCTTCCTTACTTATACCTGATTGAGAACTTTGAAAAAGGTTCGGGTCTTTAGGCTTGTTCGAAGTGCTTGTATTCAGCTTCGCCTGTAGTTCCTGCAGTTTCTGATATACTTTTTGTTCGTTTGGATCTCTGTAGCCAGTCAATTGATTGGAAGAAGGAAAGGGCGATGAAGCATTAAAAGTGGTAGACCTGTGTGGTAATGAAAACATGATTGTATCCTTTTGCTCCTGTAATTGAAAAAAAGGATCATTCTTTAAGCTTTCTTCCAGTTTTAGCGAATCCTTCTCGGCAGTTTCATAATAATCCAGCTTGTCTTCCCTTCTGTCATCCTTCAATTTTGCATTTGGCAATTGCAGGTTTAGTCCTGTTGATGATGCTTCCACTTTGACATTACCCTTTCCACCTCCCATCGCCCAAAATGCCATCGTAATAAAGGGTATTACAAGCAAAGGCATCACAAACAGGGCTCTTTTTTGTTTATTGATCATATCACTTGGATTTTATTTGATTTTGATAAAGTGTTTCTAAAAAATTAAGCGTGTCCATTAAATGAGGACGATTCAGTAAAAGACTGTCTCTTGCTTTTTTACTCAGACGCTCCAGGTGAATTTTGAATTGGTGTATTTTTGAAAGCTCCTGTATGGATACTTGTGGTTGAATAGCTTTTTCCTCAACAAGTGGAATTACTTTGATCGCTTTTACTGTGTACGCATTATTTGGCCTTTTTCGGATTCCATCAACAGCAACATAAACACTTATTGAAATGAACGTCAGGCAGAATGCAACGAGCACTATCTTCTGTGTGTGAGCAGAATAGTTGCCCGATCTTTTTTGTAAATAATCAGCGGCCCTTCTTAGTCTTTGATTAATGCCAACAAGGAATTTTACCAGTACCGGGTGAACCTTTCGCTCTTTTCTTTTATTGAATAGTTTCATCTGCCTTCGGTTTTTAAATCCTTGTTTTCAATCGTATTCCATTTCTCAATCAAAAAGCCGTGAGGATTATTATCAGAGCGGGACACATTGCGCAGATAACCTTCAGTAATTAAACTGCGTGTAGTTATGGAACTGGGGCGGGTAATTTTTTCCTTAGCAAAGCATTTGAAATAATAGGGATAGTCATTCACATTAACCGCCATACTGTCCACAGTAATTTCCTGGCTTACATTCCCTGAAATGATCCCGGTGTAATAATTGTTTTCTTTTAATGATTCATAGACCCTCTTTGCTGAATTATCCGCCAGGTACAAGGCCTTTGTAATATTTGCACGAATGACCTTGTCGTCCGGGTCCAAGGTAAAAAAATAGGTGTGAAACATCCTGACATGATCTCTTGCTTCTACCGGAATATTATCTTTTCGGTCTGCTGCAAAAGCTTCCATTGCTTTGCCGTTGGACAGTATATAAATACGTGATTGTACTTCTTTGGCAAGTTCATAGCTTTTATAAGAAACGAAAGCTGCAAAGGAGACCGAGGAAATCACAATTATCACCGTGAACAGTCTTACCTGCTTGAATGCAGTGTCAATATTTTTTGCTTTCTGAAACATAACTAAACCTTTCCTGAGATTTTATCTTTGAAATAACCCCTCGTGCTTCCTCCTGTAGTCATGCTATTACGCATCACGCCTGCGGCATCGCCATAAGCGTCTTTAATCATTGAAGTACTGCCTTCTGTCACTGTTTGTACAGAAGATGAAGTAGCCGAAGAAAAAACAGAGTTGACTTTATATAGTAGTGCATTGCCGCCTCCTGCATGAACGATATAATTAGCCACCGAAGGAACAGTGAAGTAACCAATGATGCCAATGATCATGAAAATAAGGTAAGCTGTATCGGCAGTAGAGAAGAAAGTATCGCCCGTCT
>JAGIAB010000497.1 GCA_017745135.1 Flavisolibacter sp. | reverse complement strand
GGTGAGTCCTGTGCAAACGAAAACAGGCTGACTACCAGGAAGAAAAAACTTAAAATGCCGGGCCGCAGATTGTTCATCATCTTAATAATTAAAAACAAAACGGGCTTCTCTATTGAAGAATCCCGTTTGCAAAAACGTACTATTCATCCACTTCATAATAAAGCAATAGACAGGTTAACGGTCTTTGGCGGCAGGCATTTCACATCGTCACAGGTTTGATAAGTAAGTTTCCCGGTAACATTGGTTTTTGCCTTGCCTTTTAGTTTTACTTTTTGTGTAAACACTACTTTATTGCTGTATTGATTGGCTGAAATATCCAGTTCTTTATCCTTGAATTTTTCAAGATTTCCAATCTCCTTCACCTTTCCATCAAGCTCTATCAGCGGATTTTTATTGAATACAAAACTGGTAGGTTGTGCAATAGCATCTTTTGGCTGCGTTTGCGAATACAAATGCCATCCCTGCTGAATGGTTGCTGTCATTTGTATTTCGTAAACATTATCGCTGATCTTTTGACTGGTAAAGTTCCAGCTTACAGGATTTAAACCCTGAGCCGAAGCCAGAATAGTAACAAAAAGGGATAAAAGAATAAAATACAACTTCTTCATGCGGACCTGTTTAATGAACAAATTTCTTCTATATTCCTTTTGAAACTTGTTAAAGTATCAGGCAGTTTCTAAAACCAATGAGAATAAAGTTTCAAAAACCTTTCTGCCATCAGTATTTCCCAGTAAAGGCGAACAAGCCCTTTCAGGATGCGGCATCATTCCAAATACATTCCTTCCTTCGTTGCAGATGCTGGCAATATTTCGTACCGATCCATTTGGATTGGACTCCGCTGTGGTATTTCCCTGCTCATCGCAGTAACGAAGAATCACCTGCCCGTTTTGCTCCAGTTCGTCCAGGGTCTTTTCGTTTGCGTAATAACGTCCTTCGCCGTGGGCAATCGGAATTTTATAAATGTTATTCTCAACATCTTTCACAAAAACATTTTTGCAGATGTATTGTTGGTTATTATTTCTCAATAAAGCACCGGGCAATAAATGCGATTCGCAAAGTATCTGGAAGCCGTTACACACCCCCAAAACTTTTCCGCCTTTATTGGCAAACTCAATTACGCTTTGCATAATAGGGCTGAACCGGGCAATAGCACCTGTTCTCAGGTAATCTCCATAAGAAAAACCTCCCGGAAGTACGATACAATCATCAGTTGAAAATTGAGAAAGATCACTGTCTTTATGCCACAACATCACACATTCCTGCTTCAGGTCGTAAACCAAAGCATCGTGAATATCGCGGTCGCAATTGGAGCCAGGAAAAACAACAACGCCAAATTTCATGTTCAGAACTTTTGAAAGGGCAAAGATACTTTAGCCCGGCGTTATTGCCATGTTAGAGTTCCGTACTGTTGATAAAGAATGTAGCCAATGGTGATAAAAAAAATCAGGAGGGGAAGCCATCTTTTAACAGGATAGAAATAAGCGCAGGCATGAAAAGCAGCAAAAGGCGCTGTAATCAATATCCATGTCTCAAAAGATTGATCGCTGTTAATAAAAGGAACAAAAAAAGCCAGCAGCAGGTAAATCAGCAGCACACTCCAGTTCTTTCTTACCTGTATCAGCATTCGCCTGAGGTTAGCCTGCACATAATAACCTCCAATCAGAAAAGGTATTGTTAGCAGCACAATACTGCCGGCAAGCCATATCGAATTTTTCAAAATAGGCACCGTGATCAAAATTTGCGGAAAAAAATTGGCGAAGTTCAGTTCACTAAAGAGAAAAAGATAAACGGCATGAAAATAATAAGGCGTCAGGCAACCGAGTATAAAAAGTATGATTTCATTCAGCCGGAAAGGTTTCAGGATCATTAGTCCCAGCAAAATGCAAATGACAAACGCAGCCGAAGGGAAATAGATATATGAAGTAATGCCCGCTATCAGCCCGATATTATATACTTGTGCTCTTGCATTTGGAGAGTTATAAAGCCTGAACAAATAAATAAACATCCAGATAATAAAAGTATTGGCCAGCATTGGCGAAGAGAGGTAATTCCATTCCGGAAGCAGCGAAGTAATTAAAAGGAAAGCCATCGCAGGCAAATAGGTGGCTTTTATCATCATGCGGTATTCGTTGACCATATAATTGATCATTAAAGCCTGGATGTATAAGAGCGAAAAAGCAATTATTGAATACAACATTGTATTGCCAGGAGGCAGCAATGACATCAGCCATTGGTACAACCGTCCATCGATCTGGCCGGCAATAACATTTTTGGGATAGAGAAACAGTGGCAATTTAAGCAGCAGCCCAAAGAGCAAAAGTACCGCTACATTACCTGGTGATTTTTGTTTGAATATTGCGATCGCAATGCTATTAATTAAATTCGATTTTAGCAAAGCAAATGTAATTCTTGAAAAAACATGGAATGATCACTTGGGTGGCACTTACCTGTTTTCCGTACTTCGGCAGAAATTCATACCCTCTGTCAAGGTTCTTCAATGTTGGATTATGGCTGATCTGCCCACTGGGCGATAAAGTAAAATCATTCAGTAAAAGCGTTCTCTTTTCATCCATATTGAAAATATAATGAAGTTGCCCGCCTGTATTTGCCAGTTGGAATGAAATGTGGTCATCGCCTTCATCATCGTACTGTTGTTTATGGATAACATTGCTCCATTGAAGTTTTCC
>JAGIAB010000496.1 GCA_017745135.1 Flavisolibacter sp. | reverse complement strand
AACCCCACAAAAAATGGAAGATGCAAAAGAACTAAAGTTGAAAGCAAATCACAACATGTGTGACTGTGAATTCTACACCATCTTTGATGCAAAAGAACTAAAGTTGAAAGCAAATCACAACCAAAAGCTGGTGCAAGATGGCTTTATCCTAGATGCAAAAGAACTAAAGTTGAAAGCAAATCACAACAAGTATTGAGTACTGCACCGCAATAGAATGGATGCAAAAGAACTAAAGTTGAAAGCAAATCACAACTCAATTTTCATACTCTTAGGTTAAGCTGTCGATGCAAAAGAACTAAAGTTGAAAGCAAATCACAACTTAACAGTCTTCAACCCTGTGGCGATTACAGATGCAAAAGAACTAAAGTTGAAAGCAAATCACAACTACTCACTGGTGCTTACTCCGGCCATCGTGGATGCAAAAGAACTAAAGTTGAAAGCAAATCACAACACATTAGAAAGCAACAATCTAAAAATAAAGATGCAAAAGAACTAAAGTTGAAAGCAAATCACAACAATTTGCTGCCATCATATTCAAACACCGCAGATGCAAAAGAACTAAAGTTGAAAGCAAATCACAACACCCCGAATACATTTGCCATCCGGCCGAAGGATGCAAAAGAACTAAAGTTGAAAGCAAATCACAACTGGTTACAGGCAAGAATACATAGGGCAAGTGATGCAAAAGAACTAAAGTTGAAAGCAAATCACAACCCGTTATACGAAGATTACCAAGCATACTTCGATGCAAAAGAACTAAAGTTGAAAGCAAATCACAACAAACGGAGGATGATCGCTTGCCTGATTAAAGATGCAAAAGAACTAAAGTTGAAAGCAAATCACAACAAAAAGGAATTGAATGAAATTATGGAAGAGATGCAAAAGAACTAAAGTTGAAAGCAAATCACAACCAGACTACCTATATGATGGTTGGGATTGGAGATGCAAAAGAACTAAAGTTGAAAGCAAATCACAACTAGATGGTAGAATTGTAATGACATCACAAGATGCAAAAGAACTAAAGTTGAAAGCAAATCACAACTCAACTTCAACGCAGGCACAGGGGTAGCTAGATGCAAAAGAACTAAAGTTGAAAGCAAATCACAACCCATTCAACGGTATGTTTTAACTTAGCAGTGATGCAAAAGAACTAAAGTTGAAAGCAAATCACAACGAACCGCCCTTTGCTTCAGGCTGCGAAGGGATGCAAAAGAACTAAAGTTGAAAGCAAATCACAACCCGTCTTAGGTTGCGCCAGCGGCAACGCTTGATGCAAAAGAACTAAAGTTGAAAGCAAATCACAACCCCTTTCTTATTGGCTGTCCGAAAATTTCAGATGCAAAAGAACTAAAGTTGAAAGCAAATCACAACCCGGATCAGGAGATTACAGGGGTGCAATCAGATGCAAAAGAACTAAAGTTGAAAGCAAATCACAACACATTTAGAGCACTTTTTCATTTGTTGTAGATGCAAAAGAACTAAAGTTGAAAGCAAATCACAACCAATATCTGACCGGCACCCTCATCCTGCAAGATGCAAAAGAACTAAAGTTGAAAGCAAATCACAACTCAATCTGTACTTTTCCTTCCTTTGTTTTTGATGCAAAAGAACTAAAGTTGAAAGCAAATCACAACATCATTGCAATGATGGCGTAATTCACAATGGATGCAAAAGAACTAAAGTTGAAAGCAAATCACAACATTAACCCCGGCGATTATGCTGCTATGATCGATGCAAAAGAACTAAAGTTGAAAGCAAATCACAACCCGGCGGACAATACCCACCTGTAATTAAAAGATGCAAAAGAACTAAAGTTGAAAGCAAATCACAACCTACAAGCTCCATACCCCAGAGGAGCTTAGATGCAAAAGAACTAAAGTTGAAAGCAAATCACAACCAAGATGCTGAAGTGCCAAACATTCAAAGTGATGCAAAAGAACTAAAGTTGAAAGCAAATCACAACCAGTTCAACCAACTGGGCTTGGTATCGGTGATGCAAAAGAACTAAAGTTGAAAGCAAATCACAACTCAAAAGAGATTTGCCACCAGGTGTGTTGGGATGCAAAAGAACTAAAGTTGAAAGCAAATCACAACAAGCAATTAGATGTGCCTTTCGAAGATGCAGATGCAAAAGAACTAAAGTTGAAAGCAAATCACAACTTATAAAACGGTTAGACTTTGGAATAATAAGATGCAAAAGAACTAAAGTTGAAAGCAAATCACAACAAATCGTTGATCTCATACACATCTACATAGATGCAAAAGAACTAAAGTTGAAAGCAAATCACAACGACGATACAGCCTCTTTAACTGTGATTGAGGATGCAAAAGAACTAAAGTTGAAAGCAAATCACAACTAGCATCATATCTGGCAGGTGACACAGCGCGATGCAAAAGAACTAAAGTTGAAAGCAAATCACAACCCAAACCTCTCAAAGCACAAAACATATAGGATGCAAAAGAACTAAAGTTGAAAGCAAATCACAACACGTAAGGCTTCTGTAAGTCAAGGGCAACCGATGCAAAAGAACTAAAGTTGAAAGCAAATCACAACGGCATCATGTCATGCCACTGGTTGCATATCGATGCAAAAGAACTAAAGTTGAAAGCAAATCACAACCAAATGGCCATGTAGTGCGATCCGTGTTAGATGCAAAAGAACTAAAGTTGAAAGCAAATCACAACCC
>JAGIAB010000495.1 GCA_017745135.1 Flavisolibacter sp. | reverse complement strand
AATCATATCTGGCCTGGTCAGGATGGCAGGGCGATGTGGATGTTGAGCAGGACATTTTCATTGCCGAATTATTAAATCCCTGGACGGTATCCGGCAACCGAGTAATGATTTCTTCACCAATATATACATGGGAAAAAAACGGCGCACCTCCGGTTGTAAATGAAGCTCCGCAGGTTATTAAGAACAGTAGCGGAAAAGTGTTTCTTACTTATTCTGCCAGCGGCTGCTGGACGGATGATTATGCAATTGGAATGCTTAGTTTAAAAGATGGAGGTAATCCGTTAAATGCAGGTGACTGGACAAAATCACCCAATCCTGTTTTTGTAAAAAAGCCCGGCAACAATGCTTACGGTCCGGGACACAATGCTTTTTTTAAATCCCGTGCTGGTAATGAAGATTGGATCATTTATCACGCCAATTCCTTTCCCGGTCAGGGCTGTGGTGATTCAAGAAACCCGCGAATGCAAAAGTTTACCTGGAATGCGGACGGTACCCCTAATTTTGGTGAGCCTGTAGCAGCCGGTGCTGCGGTTCAAAAACCTTCAGGTGAATAAAAATTCTGCGCATGAAGAATTGGCAATTTCAAACCGCTATTTATTTACTGTTGTTTGTTTTTTCTTCCTGCTCTTCTCCAAAAAAATTTACCAATCCTTTGCTTTCCTCGGGTGCCGATCCATGGAGTATTTATAAAGATGGTTATTACTATTATACACACACCATGGGAAATAAAGTTGTGATCTGGAGAACAAAAAATATTGCTCAATTAAAAAAAGCAGTTGCCGACACGGTTTTTATTCCTCCGCCGGGAACTCCTTATTCAAAACAATTATGGGCGCCTGAAATTCATTTTATACAGGATAAATGGTACCTCTATTTTGCTGCCGATGATGGAAGGAATGAAAACCATCGTTTGTATGTTCTTGAAAACGCTTCCAAAGATCCGATGAAAGGTGAGTGGGAATTCAAGGGAAAGCTTGTGGATTCATCGGATAAATGGGCAATCGATGCGTCTGTATTCGAGCATAAGGGACAAATGTACATGGTATGGTCAGGATGGGAAGGTGATACGAATGGACAACAGGATATCTACATCAGTAAAATGAAAAATCCCTGGACATTGGAAGGAAAAAGAGTTCGCCTATCAAGTCCAACTTATCAATGGGAAAGATATGGTGCGTTGCATGATGCCAATAATCCTCCTCATGTTTATGTGAACGAAGGACCGCAATTTTTATCCCGTGGTGATAAAGTTTTTCTTATTTATTCTGCCAGCGGCTGCTGGACCGAAAACTATTGCCTGGGAATGTTGTCTGCTGATGCAAAAACTAATTTCCTGGATTCCATATCATGGACCAAACATCCTTTACCGGTGTTTACTGCGTCAGTTGAAAACGGTGTGTATGCTCCCGGACATAATTCATTTTTTAAATCACCTGATGGCAGGGAAGACTGGATTTTATATCATGCCAATTCAGCGCCGGGTCAGGGTTGTGGCGGACATCGTTCGCCCCGTGCACAAAAATTTACCTGGAATGCAGACGGTACGCCTAATTTTGGTGAACCTGTAAAAGCAGGCAAAGTGCTGCGAATTCCATCGAATAAAAAAAGAAAACGTAAATAACTTAAACGATTGCTATGCGAATAAAATCTCTTGCCATTCTTCTATGGCTTTTTGTTTCAGTACAAGTTCCTGCACAAAAGAAAAGCGACAAACAGGTAGCTGTCTCGCAGGTCTCGCAGGTTGGCACTGTTTGGTCTGTTGAAAAAGCAAATACCTGGTACAACCAACACAAATGGATCACAGGAGCCAATTTTGTTCCCAGTACTGCCATTAATCAATTAGAGATGTGGCAGGCTGAAACTTTTGATCCGGTTACGATTGATCGCGAATTGGGTTGGGCTGAGCAAATTGGTTTTAACACCATGCGGGTTTTTTTGCATAGCGTGGCATGGAAGCAAGATCCGGCAGGATTTAAAAAAAGAGTCGATCAGTTTTTATCAATCGCAGACAAGCATCACATTCAAGCGATGTTTGTATTTTTTGATGACTGCTGGAATAAAGTTCCCAAAGCCGGTAAACAACCCGAACCCAAACCCGGTGTTCATAATTCGGGATGGGTGCAGGACCCGGGACAACCAGCCTCCAATGACACGACCTTGTTTCCTGAGTTGGAGAAATATGTAAAAGACATACTCACAAGTTTTCGCAGTGATAAAAGAATTCTTCTTTGGGACTTGTACAATGAACCGGGTAACAGTGGGAAAAGAGATTCTTCACTGCCGTTATTGAAAAAAGTTTTTCAGTGGGCAAGAGAAGTGAATCCCGAACAACCAATATCTGTTGGATTATGGGCATGGGATTTCGAAAAGCTCAATCAATTTCAATTGCAAAACTCCGACATCATTACTTATCATGATTATGAGGAGCCTCAATGGCATCGGCGTGTTATTGAATTACTGAAAGCAAATGGAAAACCTTTGATCTGCACGGAATACATGGCTCGTACACGCAATAGCCGGTTCTCTAATACTCTTCCCTTATTAAAAAGGCAGAATGTAGGCGCCATCAACTGGGGATTTGTTTCAGGAAAAAGCAATACGATTTACGCCTGGGATACACCCATTTCAGACGGGAGCCAGCCTATTGAATGGTTTCATGATATCTTTTTTAAAGATGGAACACCGTACAGGCA
>JAGIAB010000494.1 GCA_017745135.1 Flavisolibacter sp. | reverse complement strand
AATTATAGATGCCTAACAGAAAAGAGTTGGTGATCCAGGCGGCTGTTAATACTCGTTTCTTCAAAATTTGATTCTGGTTGCTTTGCTGTTTTCATTGACAATAACAATTTGTTGTCGCGGGTTTAAGACGCTGGAGAAATATGGCTGAGATTTCCTAAGGTAACACAATTCAGGCTGACCAGCGATACAATATGGTGTTGAAATGTAAACTGCATTGTCTATTGATTGGATTCCAGGCCTCACCAACTCTTTTCTGTTAGGCATCTATAATTAAAGCTCCCTTACGAGAGCTTTAATATTATTAGCTGATCATTTTATTTCTGCATTCCGCCACCACCATCTTCCGGTTTCTTACAACACTTGGGCAGCGCTTTATACGATTCGGGATTGGCAGCAATTTCATTCGCATCATAACCTGCATTAGCAATAGCCGCTTTGATAGTTTCTTCGTTGATGCGATCCGTAATATATTTTACAGTTGTTTCTCTTTTACTGGAATCTTTGCTCAGCTTTACATTCACCGACATGATTCCATCGTAGCGCTTCAGAAGATCTTCAATTGTCTTCTTGCACATTTCGCATTGCACGGTAGGCGTTTTGATCTTTGTAGTGAGTACCGCTTTTTGTTGTGCAGAAGCAGCAACGGCAATAAAGCAAAATGCTATTAAAGAGAGGAGCAGTTTTTTCATACGGAATTATTTCTAACGAATTTAAGAAAGTCCTTTCCAGTTGGCAGGGTCTGATCGCCACTTTAACAAAATTTCCTCGTCTTCTGAACGGATGATCCCTCTTTGTCCTGCAAGACTCAACAGGCTTGGATAATCGGTTAAAGAATGAAAAGGCACGCCGGCATTTTCAAAAGCATCTTTGGCTACATCAAACTGGTAGTTGAAAATAGAAACCATGCCCAACACTTCAACGCCGTTTTGTTTGAGTACGTCAACCACCTGCAAACTGCTTTTGCCGGTAGAGATGAGATCTTCTACAACCACTGCTTTTTGCCCGGCAGTAAACTCTCCTTCTATTTGATTGCCCAAACCGTGTTCTTTTGGTTTTGGACGAACATAAATAAATGGCAGCTTCAATTGATCGGCCACCATTGCTCCCCATGCAATACCCGCAGTGGCTACTCCTGCTATCAGTTCAGCACCTTCAAATCTTTCGAAAACAACATTGCACAATTCACTCTTTATAAAATCACGAATGAATGGTTTAGAAAGGATTTTCCTGTTGTCGCAATATATCGGGCTTTTCCACCCGCTTGCCCAGGTAAATGGCTGATGGGGACTCAGTCTTACGGCTTCAGCCTGTAATAATTTTTCTGCTGTTACTAATGCGTCGGTCATGATAAGCACGAAGTTAAGTACGAAGTACGAAGTTAGAAGTACGAAGTATGAGAGTAGGAACAAGTGGTTTTAAAACTTAAGGAAAAAGGATTGGAAATCGTAAATTCAGGATAAAACCATTATGACTCCTAAAGATCTAAAACAAAGAACCTTTGATTTTGCAGTTTCGGTTGCAAAGCTTATTGACCAATTACCAAATACTATAAGCAACAGGGCTTACTCCAGCCAGATTGCCAGGAGTTCTTCTTCAATAGGCGCAAATTACCGGGCATCGCAGAGAGCAAAATCATCGAAAGACTTTCTCAACAAATTGAAAATTGTTGAAGAAGAAACAGATGAAACGATATATTTTTTACAATTGCTGGCTGCCATCAATGAAAACTATGTCCAGCTAATTGATCCGCTGATCTATGAAGGAGTTGAAATATTGAAAATAATAGTAGCCTCTATCAATACCACTCGCCGCAACATGGCAAAATAACCCTGTTGAGTACTTCTAACTTCGTATTTCGTATTTCGTACTTCTGACTTCGTACTTCGTACTTTTAACATCGTACTTTTGGTTTATGGTCAAAATCTACTTCAATAACAAGCCCCTTTTCATTACGGACCAGATCACCAAAGAACTGGAAGAATACCTTCGTCATGAAGACACTGTTTTCATTGATGAATTCAACATTCATACAGTAAAAGCAATGGTGCACGAAATGGAGTTACCAAAAATTCATGCAGGTGTTTTCCTGCACGAAGATGTTGATGCCGTTCTGAAATCATTCAAGAAAAAGTTTGTGCTGATAAAAGCTGCAGGTGGACTGATCCATACAGAAGATGATCATCTGCTTCTTATTTTCAGGAGAGGAAAATGGGATCTTCCAAAAGGCAAGCTGGAAGAAAATGAAGACATGGAAATATGTGCGGTGCGTGAAGCCAAAGAAGAAACAGCACTGGTAAAAGTTGAAATAGAAAAACCGCTTTGTATTACTTACCATACTTACCACGAGAATGGAAAGCATATTCTCAAAGAATCGCATTGGTATTTGATGAAAGCAGATAAGCAACCCAATTTAATTCCCCAACTGGAAGAAGACATTGAAAAATGCGAATGGGTGCCGGTAGATCAATTAGCACCTTACATGGAAAATACACATGCTTCTATACTTGATGTAGTAGACGCAGGCGTGAAAGCTTTGCACGAAACCAAAAATGTTTAGGCAAATAGTTCCTGCCTGTTGTTTTGCTGAATGGTTTTCAATACAGCATCAGGAACAAACTGCGAAACATCTCCCCCGTTCTTAATGACATCTCTAACCAATGTTGATGCCACTGAAGTATATTTTGGAAGGCAGGTA
>JAGIAB010000493.1 GCA_017745135.1 Flavisolibacter sp. | reverse complement strand
AATTACTTCATTGTTCCTGGTATTGATGATCATTCTTCCTTCTGCTCCTCCAAAAAATTTTGAGCCATACGTTGAACCCGTGATCTCATGCGGAGGCGAACCGTTTACATAGCGATCCTTGTTTTTTGATTCAGAAATATGAAAGTACTGAAGCGCTGGGCCATATTGAATTTGCAGCCATGACGCTAAAGAATGCCGTAACATCAAAGAAGCATCTACCAGCGGATATTGTATAAGGTAATAATCAGCTTTTTTGTTTTTATCAAAAGCAGTGTTGTTGCCATAACCAAAGAAATGCGTTCGAACCGTTGGAAGCCTGGCATCACTCCTGAATAAAAGATCGGTATTGCGCCCAACTTTCATAAAGTCTGCATCATAGCGAAGATGCCATGCAGAAGAGCTCAATGCTTTTGTTACAGCAAACACATGTTTGCTGGCATAAGGCTCTTTCCTGAAACCTGTAGTGGTTGCTGTATAGCGCAGTCCCAAAAACAAACCACCGTCTGTTGCGTATTCAGCTGTAGGGCCAAGCGAGGAAGAATTGTAAATTGGATTGACCCGCTGATACTCGTTGTTCAAAGGATCTTTTGAAATTTTATTTTTGAATTTTCCCTCAAGTAAATTTTTTTCAAACGAAACATCATACACCAAAACTTTTTTATCCTTTGCATTATTGGTAAACACATCTTCCCCGGGGCCTCCTATTAATCGTATTTTAATCGGACTGCTTTCACCCGTAATTAAAAAATGGTCATCACCCTCCAGACCGTATATTCTTAATTCTTTTGTTGCCGTATCGAATAAACGATTGTAAGTAATAGTTGAATCCACTTTATCCCGGACAGTCACCTGCACCGATCCATCCGCATTTTTTGTGATGGTAAAAACTTCCGCTTTGTTATTACCAACAACAGAAACTGTTTTGGAAAGAAAACGGTAATACTGCAACATATCACTTTTGAAGAAGGATTTTTTCTCTTGCAGGGTAGCTGCAATTTTTGGAGACTGATATTTTTGAATTTCCTGTGGTTGTTTACTCAATGCTCGGGTAATTACATCATCCGTCATCGACGAAAGAAAAGCATCGATCTCATTATTCCATGTGGCCTGGTCCAGTTCTGTGAGAAAAACCCGGTCAAAATTGCGTGCAGCATAATTAAAAGTGTGAACATTCCTGAACCTTACACTTAAGCCCTGCAACTGGCCCAATGTTGATGTACGACTCAGCTTTTTTGGTATCAACCCATCTGCTTTAAAAAAAGCCTGGTCCCTGTCCTTAGGAAGGGGATAATAATAAGTTCTTCCAGCCGAATCTTTTTCCGCCCACTCCCATTGGCCTTCATGCCTGTCAAAGTCCATGATAAAATTATCGAGCAATCGTGCTCTTAAAACGGCTTTTTGATCAATGAATTTTTTTTTGCCGTTATAGAGTTCAGGAAAAATACCCTCTGTATCATGCGTTTCTTTATTTGCAACTATTTTGGATTCGAGTAGCGATAATGTATTTCCGTATGTTGACCGGAATTCTCCAAGCGCAGGATCATCAGGAATGTAAACAACTGTATTCTGAAAATAGGGAATGCCGGCAGCTTTTGCCAGCGTTCCTACCGAGAGCACACTGTAGGGATATGAAGCAGAGATACCATCGTAAACCAGGCTTTCAGCAATGGTACCTTTTAATTCAGAAGCAATTACTTTTTCAGGAAATTTTTGAACAGAGCGCAAAACCCATTTATCTCCTCTTCCATCTTTTATATGCAAACTACGTGTTTGCTTTCCGCCGCCTTCTTTTTCAGGTGTAAGGCCGCCAAAATCGTTTTTGAAATCAAGAACAGGTACACGAATACTATCTGCCCATTCTTTTCGATAATTTTCGCCGATAAGCCACTTCTTGAAGCCATTACCCTTCAGGCCTGGATTCGCATTGATTTTTACGTATGTTCTTTTCGGTAAGTTCTCCAATTCGAAATCACCTGTTTGGGCATTCGCTGCTACCAGGATCAACTGAAATAAAAGAACAATAACTCTTTTCATAGCCGTAGATATGAAAAGAGTTATTACAACATCATGCCAAGGCAGGGCTCCCTATTATTATGCCTTAAAACCTGTAGCCTATGGACATGCTAAGACCAATAGTGCGGTGCTTTGTTTTGCCATCCCACCGGCCTTCGATGGGCGGATTGATCCTCTTCAAGCCCACCTGTCCATTTGCCTGCAAAAACAAGCGATTGGCAAACTGGTATCCTGCCATAAAATTGGCGCCTGCATCCCATGGCCTGTAAATAAAAGGAGTTTTATACAGATCGGCTGAATCCACATCCCTTTTAAACTTAACTGCTATCATCCCCTCATCAACACCGGCTTCTCTGCCGATTCCTTTACCAATAAAACCACCGGCACCTAAAATAATACGTCCATTCCCTACAGGAGGCTTCAAAACAAAATTCAAAGGAAATTCAATATAGGAAAGCTTTACGTCTCCATGATACTCTTTCCATACCATAAAATAATTATCGAAATTGGCTCCTTTCTGATTGTACAAGACGCCAGGTTGCAGATATAAATTTTTTCCAATCGGAATTTCAACATCGGCTCCCACATGAGTACCATCTTCCGTCTTCAGCCAAAAATTATCACCATTGGCGTAACGGCCGTGAATGGTGTAAAAATTATATCCTGCACGAATTCCAACAGTGACC
>JAGIAB010000492.1 GCA_017745135.1 Flavisolibacter sp. | reverse complement strand
ACAATAATCGCTGTCTTCATGTTCTCAAAAGAAATGTCTTTTGTTTTGGCTAAATGGCCAATGAAGCCGCCCGCAAACGTGTCGCCTGCACCGGTTGGATCAAAAACATCTTCCAGCGGTAAAGCCGGCGCAAAAAATATCTGGTCGCCATGAAACAGCAATGCCCCATGCTCACCTTTTTTAATAATGAGATATTTTGGTCCCATCGTCATTATTTTCCTGGCAGCTTTAACCAGTGAAAGCTCGTTACTTAGCTGTCTTGCTTCTGCATCATTCACCAACAACACATCCACCATGGTCAGTACTTCTTTCAGATCATCCAAAGCAGTTTCCATCCAGAAGTTCATCGTGTCGAGCACAATTAATTTCGGACGTGTTCTGAGTTGCTGGATCACACTTCTTTGAATGGCCGGTACCAGGTTTCCCAACATCAAAAATTCGGCGCCCTGATAACTTTCGGGAATGACAGGATTGAAATCGGCCAACACATTCAGGTCGGTTACCAACGTATCGCGGCTGTTCATATCTAAATGATACCTGCCAGACCAGAAAAACGATTTTTTATCTTTTATGATTTCAACACCTTCGGTTTGTACTCCTTTCGATTGAAGGTCCTCCAAAACCTCTTTGGGGAAATCATAACCAACAATAGAAACCTGTTGAACGGGTTGAATGAAATTACTGGCACAATACGCAACATAAGTTGCCGAGCCACCAATGATCTTATCTGTTTTTCCAAAGGGAGTTTCAATGGCATCGAAGGCCATGGTGCCTACAACAATCAAAGACATAATATTAAGTTAGAAGTTAGACATACGAAGTACAAAAAGAAAGCTGAAAATTTTGTACTTCCCACTTCGTATTTCGTACTTTAAACGGCGGCAAACCTAATGGAAAATTTTCAAGCTCGTCCTTTTTCTTTTGAACTGGGAAGGATAAAATAATTCAGGTGCTCCAGTCTTTTTTTAAAAACAAACCGTATCTTTTTCGCCGAAACTAAAACCCTGCATATGAAAAAAGTTCTTCGTTATTTGCTGATTGTTATTGGCATTCTTGTGATCCTGGTTGGGGGCTTCGCAGCTTTTATTGCAGTAAAAGGCATTCCAAAGTATACTGCAGAAAACTTCGATTTGAAAGTGACCAGCACTCCTGAGCGTATTGAAAGAGGTAAACAACTTTCAGCCATGCTATGTAATGATTGCCACCTTAACCCTAATACCGGAAGATTAACGGGCAGAGAAATGGATGAGGTGAGCCAGTTCGGAACCGTGCATTCAAGGAATATTACCAACGATCCTGAGCATGGTATTGGTAAAATGACCGATGGACAGTTGGCGTATTTATTAAGAACCGGTATTCGTCCGGATGGAAGATTTTTGCCGGTAATGGCGAAGCTGCAAAAAATGTCTGACGAAGATCTTCAATCCATCATTGCCTTTCTTCGCTCCGATAACGAGTGGGTGAAAGCAGATGCCACACCGAACAATGATTCAAAGTATTCTTTCCTGACCAAGTTTTTGACTACGATGAAGTTGATCAAGCCAATGCCGTTTTATAAATCGGTTGCCGAACCTGATACGACCAACCAGGTAAAATGGGGTGAATATGTTGCACTTTATCGAGTTGAATGCTATACCTGCCACTCGGCAGATTTTACTACCGTTGATTTTATCAATCCTGAAAAATCGAAAGGATTTTTTGCCGGCGGCAATAAGTTTACAATGCCTGACAGAAGCGTTATTTATTCGGCCAATTTAACCATGGATGAAGAAACAGGCATTGGCAGATGGACAGAAGAAGAGTTTGTAAAAGCAGTAAAAACAGGTATTGTTCCGCACGGACAGCCGGGAGTAAGACCACCCATGAAACCTTATGTTTATTTGACCGATAGCGAAGCGAAGGCCATCTATGCTTACCTGAAGACGATTCCAAAAATCAAGAACCAGGTAGAACGAAAATTTTGATTGAGGCGAACCATTCATATAAGAAAGCCCCGCTTGATGCGGGGTTTTATTTATCCGGCCTTGCCTTTAAAATATTCAAGAAAAGCTTTTGAATCAGAATAAGACTCAGAATAGAGCAAATGGCTACTTGCTTTTTCTTCAACAAATTTGCCTCCCCACCAATGGCTCCATATCCAAGTGCTCCCAATGGAATAAATGGTGAAGGAGTGCATGGTCTGCGTATTCCCTTCCATATCTTTTATGGAAGATCTTTCCTTGTCGCCGCTTAGTTGGCTAAGAGATTCAGAAAGGTAAATATCCTTTAGCCTGATCTTAAAATACTCTGTAAACATCTCCTTAGGATTCGTTGTTTCGGTATTGGTAAACTTGGCCTCAGCAATGTATAATGTATCGTTTTCTATTTTGATGGTAAAATCGTAACGGTTGCAATGACGGTCTTTCTTTTTTGGAAGCTTGTTCAAACATTCCATGTAAGAAAAGGAAGGACCACTAGTAACGCTTAATAACCTGGGAAGTTCCTGCGCCTGTCCACTTTGAATAAGCAACATGCCTGTAATTAATAAAACAGAAAGCCGCATAATGGTGTTATTTTTTTTGAAACAGCAATATTATTTTTTGATTTCGTTTCCCTGTTTATCAATGTTCAGATAATTATTACCTTTCTTTATACGTACCTCATTGCCATTGTTCTTTACCCAAATAACATCTTCGTAAATAAAGTCGTGCAGTTTTTGGCCTTCTTTATC
>JAGIAB010000491.1 GCA_017745135.1 Flavisolibacter sp. | reverse complement strand
CATCCGGATAGCTTAGTGGAAGGGCACATCAACCAATTGTGTGCAAGAGCCGTAGCAAAAGGCATTGATGTTTTTAAAGTTTTACAGGCAGCTTGTGTAAACCCGGTTGGGCATTATAAACTGAAAGTTGGTTTACTCCGGCAAAATGACTTTGCTGATTTTATTGTGGTAAAGGATCTTAAAAACTTTGAAGTAATTCAAACCTATATCAACGGACAACTGGTAGCTGAAAATGGTAAGACACTCATTAAAAGCGCAACAGCAACTGCCATAAATAATTTTGATTGCTCTAAAAAGAAGACTGAAGACTTCAAAACAACTACAGATCATTTATTTGCTATTGAAGCTTTAGATGGACAATTAATCACCAATAAACTGACTCTTACATCTGCCGGTCCTGATATTGAAAACGACATTTTAAAGATTGTTGTCGTCAATCGTTACAAAGATGCACCCATAGCAACAGCCTTTATTAAAAACTTTGGGTTGAAGAAAGGAGCCATTGCTTCTTCTGTTGCTCATGACTCTCACAATATCGTTGTTGTTGGAGTGAATGATGAAAGTATTTGCAAAGCAGTAAACCTTGTAATTGAAAACAAAGGAGGTGTTAGTTGTGTTGGCAATCAAGAAATGATTCTGCCTCTTCCTGTGGCAGGTTTAATGAGCACCGAAGAGGGCTATGAAGTCGCCAAAAAATATTCAGCTATTGATAAAGCAGCAAAAGAATTAGGTTCTAAGCTTTCAGCGCCATACATGACTTTATCTTTTATGGCTTTGTTAGTAATTCCTCACTTAAAGTTGAGCGATCTTGGTTTGTTTGACGGAGATGAATTTAAATTCATCACTCAGGCCTCCTGACCAATCCAAACTGCGCCGCCAATGCTGTCTCTTTCAGCACCGGTTATAGATGAAAGAACAGTGTATTCCTGTCTCCATCGTAGTACACCTATCAATCCCATGATGAGTGCTTCTTTATATTGAACCAGGTTCTCATCTGGAATCATCACCTCAATTCCGGTTGACGATAATTCTTCGGACAATCTTTCGATTAAAAAATTGTTGAAAGCGCCACCGCCAGTTACGAGAAGTTTGGAGTTTGGGGTTTGGGGTTTAGAGTTATCTGCAAGAGCAAATTTTATTTGCTGAACAATGTGCTCAACATAAGTTCGGAGCAAATCAACATGAGGCAATCCAAATGATTTTAGCAACGGAAATATTTCATCTGTTCCGAAATTATTGGCAAGCGATTTTGGATAAGGCAATTTGTAATAATCGAATGCATTCAGTTGATTCAACAACTCTTCGTTCACATTTCCCAATGCCGCCATCTCGCCTCCTGCATCGTATTCCTTGTCCACCAATCCGGCAATTAAATTTAAAACCCGGTTAGCCGGGCAAACATCAAAGGCAATGCATTTATCGGAATGATTGAATGAAATATTCGCAATACCACCAAGATTCAGGAACATTGAATAATCTTTCAACAATAATTTTTCCCCGATTGGAACAATGGGAGCACCCTGTCCGCCAAATGCCAGGTCCAGTGCTCTTAAATCCGTAACTACAGGCAATCCTGTTTCGGCTGCTATTGCTGCACCATCGCCCAATTGAGCTGTCATCTTTCTCCAAGGCACATGAAACGTAGTATGTCCATGCGAAGCAATCAATCCAACCTGGTAATGCAAATTCTTCTCATCGATAAACCGATTGACTTCTTTACCCAAATAATGCCCGTAATCTGTATGAAGCAACTGGTATTCCAATGCAGATAAGGAAGTGGCATTTTGTAACCGCTCTTTCCATTCAGCCGAATACCCATAACAATCCGCCGCCTTGATTTCGAAGTTCCAGCTACCTGCGTTTTCATGAAATTCTGCAAACACAATATCTAATCCATCCAGTGAACTTCCACTCATTAAACCAATTGTTCTGTAAACCATACTTCTAAATTAGAGATGCGAAGTTAGAAGCACAAAATTTCCGGCGCATGATCTGCCTCAAATTAAATTTTGGTAATGAGATACAACCTGGGACAAAGCCGTTTGAAACGTTTATTTCACACTGAGGTGCAGAGGGAACAGAGAAGAATGTTTTTCTGCGTTCTCCTTTTCTCTGCGTGAAATTTATCTTGTCCTCAATGGTAGCTCATTACTTAAATTATTTATAATGCCCGGTTTCCTGATGAACATCATCCCACCACCTACTTCTTACTTCCGGCATCCTACTTATCTTTGGCTTGATGGTAATTAATTTAAGCAAGGAACATTCTTTGGTGAGCAATTGGGTTGCTGAATTAAGAGATGTTACGATTCAAAACGATCGTTTGCGCTTTCGCCGCAACCTCGAACGTATTGGTGAAGTAGCTGCTTTTGAGATCAGCAAACGCCTTCCCTATGTTGAAAAGGAAATACAGACGCCATTAGGAACAGCTATTTGCCAGGTCTTGGCAGCGCAGCCTGTATTAACTACTATCCTGCGTGCAGGACTTGCTTTGCACCATGGTTTATTGAACTTTTTCGATAAGGCCGATAATGCTTTTGTATCTGCATACCGCAAACACAGTTCGGATGGCAGTTTTGAAATTGCTCTGGAATATTTGTCCAGCCCCGAAATTGAGGACCGCATTTTAATTATTTCAGATCCCATGCTGGCAACGGGTTCTTCACTTGTAAAAACCGTCCAGTATTTGAAAGAAGAAGGGAAGCCTCAAGC
>JAGIAB010000490.1 GCA_017745135.1 Flavisolibacter sp. | reverse complement strand
CAGGATCGCCTTTTTGGTGAAGGAGATCTGCTTTCTCGTATTTACTTGTGAAAGTTCCTTCTAAAAACTCTTCGTTCCCCGATTTGGAGTAATCCATCATGTACCTCATGATACAAGCCACCGAACCTTCCGACATCTTTACTTCAACGGTTTTTATTTCCTGGATGATAACGGATTTGCTTTCACCATTATACAAACCGTTCAAAGAAGCCTTGCCATAAAACCTTGTATCGAGGTAAGAATAAGAAACCCCTCCAATTGATTTGCTCTTGTTTTGAGAGATTTGGATCTCGCATTTGTATTGTTCGCCGTCATCGGTAGTAAACCATCCTCTCCAGATGCCAGTGAGGTCCTGGCTGATTGCTTGCAAAGGGAAGAATGCAGCCAATCCTAAGGCAAAAAAGAAGGTTTTGGATAAGATTGTCTTCATCACCATTGCAAATTAATTATTAAGGCTCTTTCAATTCATTATGCATAGCATTGATTTTGTTAATTTTGCCGCTCTTTATGAGCGAAAATATAAACATAACATTACCGGATGGCGCCGTTCGTCAATATCCGAAAGGCACATCAGCATTAGACATAGCTAAATCCATTTCCGAAGGTTTAGCAAGAAAAGTATTGGCAGCAGAGGTAAACGGACAGGTTTGGGATGCCACACGTCCTGTTAATGAAGATGCTAAGTTGAAATTGCTGACGTGGGATGATAATGGAGGAAAGAATACTTTCTGGCATTCATCTGCCCACCTGATGGCGGAAGCAATTGAAAGCCTGTTTCCCGGTGTGAAATTCTGGGTAGGCCCGCCCGTTGATAACGGATTTTATTATGATGTGGATTTGGGTGACCGCTCCATCAGCGAAGAAGATCTGAAAAAACTTGAAGTGAAGATGGCTGAGTTAGCGAAACAAAACAATCCTTACATCCGGAAAGAAATTCCGAAAACTGAAGCTGTAAATTACTTCACCGAAAAAGGTGATGAATACAAACTCGATCTGTTACAGGGATTGGAAGATGGAGCCATTACTTTTTATACACAAGGAGGCTTCACTGATCTTTGTCGCGGTCCGCACATTCCATCTACTGGATTCATTAAAGCAATCAAGCTTACCAATATTGCCGGGGCTTACTGGAAAGGAGATGAAAGAAATAAACAACTGACCCGTATTTACGGTGTCACCTTCCCATCGCAAAAACAACTGGATGAGTATTTGCAAATGCTGGAAGAAGCAAGGAAGAGAGATCACAGGAAATTGGGAAAAGAGTTGGGCATTTTTACAATGGATGATGATATTGGTCCCGGCTTGCCTTTATGGATGCCGAATGGAACTGTGATCATCGAAGAGTTGGAAAAACTGGCGAAAGAAACTGAACTGGATGCCGGATATAAAAGAGTAGTAACTCCGCACATTGCGAAAGAGAATTTGTATCTCACCAGTGGACACCTGCCTTATTACCAGGATAGCATGTATCCGCCAATGGAACTGGAGGGAGTGAAGTATTACCTGAAAGCAATGAACTGTCCGCATCACCATAAAATTTTTGCGGCGGAACAACATAGCTATAAAGATTTGCCTTTGCGGTTGGCTGAATATGGAACTTGTTATCGCTACGAGCAAAGTGGTGAACTATTTGGCTTGATGCGTGTTCGCTGCCTGCACATGAACGATGCACACATTTACTGTACAAGAGAGCAATTTGCCGAAGAGTTCCGTGCAGTGAATGATATGTACATTAAGTATTTTAAAATCTTCGGGATTGATAAATACGTGATGCGTTTATCTCTTCACTCAAAAGAAAAGTTAGGCGTGAAGTATGTGAATGAGCCTGAGCTATGGTTAGAAACAGAAGCAATGGTTCGTGATGTAATGAAGGAAGCCAATATTCCGTTTGTTGAAGTTCCTGATGAAGGCGCCTTCTATGGACCAAAGATTGATGTACAGATTTGGAGTGCGATAGGAAGAGAATTTACACTGGCAACCAACCAGGTTGATTTTGCACAAGGCAGAAGGTTCAAGTTGCAGTTCACCAATCAAAACAACGAAGCGGAAACGCCATTGATCATTCACAGGGCTCCTTTAGGAACGCATGAACGCTTCATTGGGTTTTTGCTGGAGCACTATGCCGGAAAATTCCCGACATGGCTGGCGCCGGTTCAGGTAAAGATTCTGCCGATTTCGGATAAGTTTATGGACTATGCAAAAGATGTTTTGCAAAAATTAAAAAAAGCAGATATTCGTGTCGAGATTGACGAACGCAACGAAAAAATTGGCAAGAAAATTCGTGATACAGAGCTGATGAAAGTACCTTACATGCTGGTGATTGGAGAGAAAGAAGTGAATGAAGGAAAGGCATCGATAAGGAGGCAGGGCAAGGGTGATTTGGGTGCAAAATCTGTTGATGAGTTTTTAAATGAAATTGTTGCTGAGGTGAAGGAGAGGAGAGCAGAGTAGAAGTCGGAAGTCGGAATGAGTTGCGTAAGATAGGAAAAGATTCAATTGAATAATTAGCTCCGTAGGAGCAATGTGTTTATAGAAATTTAAGCTCCGTAGGAGCGGCCTATTGGTAGAAAGGTTATCTGCAATATTATTTGAGCCCCGTAGGGGCGGTATGTTGCAACAATGAATAAAGAAATAGTTGATGACAGTGGTGAACGTTGAATGATGATGATAAGAATTACAGAACGTACAAGAGTGCGACGCAACGAAAGCATCATAG
>JAGIAB010000048.1:13041-18969 GCA_017745135.1 Flavisolibacter sp. | reverse complement strand
CCGCTATCTATTTTTGCGAGATTCGACCGTGTCTAAAAAAATCATTCATATTGCTTTAGTTGGAAATCCGAACAGCGGAAAAACTTCTCTTTTCAATTCTTTAACAGGAATGAATCAAAGAGTTGGAAATTTTCCGGGGGTTACTGTTGATAAAAAAACAGGGATTACCCCGATTTCCGATGCCATAACCGGGAACATAATTGACCTGCCCGGTACCTACAGTCTTTATCCAAAGCGGCTGGACGAATGGGTGAGTTACCGTGTGCTGTTGAACCAGGATAAAGAGATCAAAGCCGACCTTTTTGTTGTTGTTGTTGATGCCAGCAATTTAAAACGCAACCTTCTTTTTTGTTCGCAGATCATTGATCTGAAAAAACCGGTGGTTGTTGTTTTGACAATGGTTGACCTTGCTAAAAAGAAAGGAATTCAGGTAAATATTCCCGAACTCGAAAGAGAATTGGGTGTGCCCGTAGTTTCGGTCAATCCAAGAAAAGGCAAAGGCATCAGCCAACTAAAAAAGGCAATTGAGCTAACAGCATCCAATCTTTATAAAGTTCCTGCAAGAGATTTTATCGAGAACAGGGAACTGGCCGCTGCGCCAATTGAAGAATTGAAATCTGTTATTCAGGGAACCAGTGATTATTCAGCCATTCATTATTTGATCAATCACGAAGAGTTTGACCTTGACCATGTAACACAGGATACGATTGAGAATATTGAACGCAAACATAGTTTCAATCATACTAAAACGCAGGCTACAGAAATTCTGCAACGCTATGGCCGTATCAAACATATCATGAATGTTGCGGTAATAGAGCCTGACCCATTGGGACAAAAAATCTTTACCGATAAACTTGATAATCTTTTATTGCACCGGCGTTGGGGGTATTTAATTCTTTTGGTGGTACTGTTCGTTCTTTTTCAAAGTGTGTTTTGGCTGGCGCAATATCCAATGACCTGGATTGAAATCTTTTTTTCCACGGGCAGCACATGGCTCTCCCAATCTTTACCGGAAAGCTGGTGGAGCGATCTTTTGATCAACGGAATTGTTGCAGGACTAAGCGGCATCATGGTTTTTATTCCGCAAATCATGATCTTGTTTGGATTGATCACTTTGATTGAAGACAGCGGCTACATGGCACGAATCAGTTTCCTCACCGACCGGTTGATGCGAACTGTTGGTTTGAATGGAAAAAGCGTAATGCCTTTGATCAGCGGATTTGCCTGCGCTGTTCCTGCCATCATGAGTGCAAGAAATATTGAGAACAGGAAGGAGCGTTTGCTTACCATTTTGATTACGCCTTTAATGAGTTGTTCTGCCCGGCTTCCGGTTTACACCATTTTAATCGGGCTTGTTATTCCCAATAAATACCTGCTTGGATTTTTTAGTGTACAGGCCCTGGTGATGATGGGATTATACTTGTTGGGATTGTTGATGGCCATGCTGGTTTCTTATGTGGCCAAATGGTTTATCAAAATAAAAGAAAGAAGCTTTTTCATTTTGGAGTTACCAACGTACCGTGCACCACGGTTGAAGAATGTAGGACAGGCTATGGTAAATAAGGCCAGGATTTTTGTGATGGATGCGGGAAGAATTATCATGATCATCAGCTTAATTCTTTGGGCGTTGAGTTCATATGGTCCCAAGCAAAGAATGGCAGCCGTAACAACCAAATATGAAACACTGATCACCCAAAATCCATCCGCCAAAGATTCCTTGCAAGCAGAGTGGAATGCAGAGAAGCTTGGAAATTCTTACGCAGGGATCCTGGGAAAATCAATCGAGCCGGCGATCACGCCATTAGGTTATGACTGGAGGATCGGCATTGCATTGATCACTTCATTTGCTGCAAGAGAAGTATTTGTAGGAACGATGGCAACCTTGTATAGTGTCGGCGAAAATGATGAAGGACTTTTGCTTCGCGATAAATTACATTCTGCAAAAAAACGCGATGGAACACCATTGTTTACATTAGCAACCGGCATTTCGCTAATGCTCTTCTATTTATTTGCCATGCAGTGTATGAGTACGTTGGCTATTGTAAAAAGAGAAACCAAATCGTGGAAATGGCCGGTGATTCAATTTGTATACATGACAGCTATTGCCTACGTAATGAGCCTGATTGCCTATCAATTGCTGAAATGATCCCACACCAGTTTTGAAAGTTTTCTTGTCAATGTCCAAGCTTCATTTGTGTTTTGCCAGGATTGGTCTTTATTGTTTTTAGTGCAAACGCAAAAGATGTATCGTACACCTCTTCCGTTTACAAAAAGAACTTCACTCCTGCTTTCATCAACAGCACCGTTTTTACTTGCCACGAAAACATCAGGAGGAATTTGTGAAACGGCTTGCTCATCCCAATAGTTTCTTCCAAGCAGCCGGAGCATTTGTGCACTTCGTTCTTTATTGATGATCTCTCCTTTTGAAATCATTTCCATAAGTGTTGCCATTTCTTTTGGTGTGGTTTGTCCCCAGCCATATTGGGAACGGTTGGATTCTCGTCCGGGAGTTCTTGAATTCACCCTGGTATCTTTAAAACGGAGGCTGTCCAATATTTCGTTGATGCGGGTTCCTTTGCCAGCCAGGGTTTGGAGCCAAAGGCTGGCGGTGTTATCGCTCATGGTAAGCATCAGCATCATCACTTTACTTAACTCCATTCTTTCGGTGTCCTTGAAAGAACCAAGAATATCAACACCGGCGTATAACAAAGAATCCCTGTACTTCAGTTCCTGGTGATAATCCAGTTCTTCCTTATCGATCTTATTCATGATGCCGATAAGAATTGGAATTTTTACCATGCTTGCGGTAGGAAAAATAGTGTCCGCATTAATAGAAACGATTTTGTTGGTTTTGAGATCTTTTATGTAAACACCAATGCTTCCATTAAAACCTTGAATTGTTTCTTCTATTTTCTTCTGAAATTTTTTATCGGCTTTTTGCGCCATCAAAAGAACAGAAAAAAACAAACTGGTAATAACAAGAAGGAGTTTTCTTACAAGCATAGTTTGGAAAAAATAAATTTAAGGCATTTGCAGCAATACAGAAACGAACGTCGAGGCAAAGAACAGTCCAACAGATCAACGCAATGGTGATTGGAGGATGAGTCAATTGTTATGTCCGTAATACTACGAAATGATTTTTACGCCATTCAACAGTATTATCTGCAAACCACTTGATTTTGATTGCCACTTGTCCTAAACTTAACGTTATTTAACCCCTTTTCACATTCAATGCGAATATCTTCGTAGTCAACATTACCGCTTATGAAGAAGTTATACCTGGCTATTCTTACAGCTTTTGTTCTGGGCTTTACTGCACAGGCTCAAAACGTTCGTGGTGCTGCAAAAGGTACTTTGCAGGACTCACTCACCGCCACTCCTTTAGCCGATGCTACCATCACGTTAGTACGCAGCAAGGACTCTTCTCTCATCTCATTTACGGTTACCAGCAACAGCGGTTATTTTGAAATCAAAAATATTGAAGCAGGTACTTATGATCTTTTGATTTCCTATACGGGAATGCAAAATTTCAAAAAACATTTTTCAATCAGCTCCACTCATGCAATAGCAGATTTTGGCCTTATTAAATTGGACCGTAATTATAAACCGCTTGATGAAGTGGTGGTTAAAGATGATGCACCGGTAAAGATCAAAGGCGATACGGTTGAATTCAGGGCAGAATCGTTTAAGTCGGTTAAACCCAATGCCACCGTTGAAGACCTGTTGAAAAAAGTTCCGGGGATGGAAGTGTCGAAAGATGGAACGGTAAAATCGCAGGGCGAAACGGTGCAAAAAATTTATGTAGACGGAAAAGAATTTTTTGGCAATGATCCTAAGATGGCTACGCGAAATCTTTCGCAGGACATGGTAGAGAGCATCCAGGTATATGATGATATGAGTGAGCAGGCTAAGTTCACGCAGATGGATGACGGAACCCGTACAAGGGCCATTAACATCAAACTAAAGAAAGACAAAAAGCAGGGTTGGTTTGGGAAGGGGATGGCAGGTGGCGGTACTGATGAGCGGTACCAGTCAAGTGTTACTTTAAACCGTTTCAATGGCAGTCGCCAAATTTCTGTAGTTGGATCGGCAAACAATTTGGATCGGCAAAATTTTTCGTTCAATGACGTTATTGGTGGAATGGGCATGGGTTCTTTCAATGGTGGAGGAGGAAATCTTGGTAGAGGTGGGGGTCGCGGTGGAGGCGGAGGAAATAATGGCGGTGGCGGTGGAAATGGCATCAGTTCTCCAAAATCACTTGGGTTCAATTATCGCGACGTTTGGGGAACAAAGATTGATGTTTCCGGAAGTTTGAATGGCAGCAGTACGAGAACAATTTTAGACCAGTCTTCCTTTCGCTCGGAGGTCTATCCGTTCAGCGATTCCAATACAGTAAAACAAACCAATACCCGCAGCAATAATCTCAACCAAAACCTTCGCTTCAATTTCAGGATGGAATACAAGATCGATTCACTTAATTCGCTCTTATATTATCCCAGCCTTACTTTCCAGCATTCTGATGGATTTAGTTATAACGGTGTGGAATCATTTGCTTCTGTAAAGGCGGCGCCGCAGTACTTAGCCCTTACACAACAAAGAACAAACGATAACAACCGTGATGGGTACACCATGAATCAAAACCTTTTGTTCCGACATCGTTTTTCAAAAAAAGGAAGAACACTGACTTTGGGGTTAAGCAGCACTTTGAATCATAGCAATGGCAAAGGCATTACCTATTCTCCCTATTATTATTTCCATTCCAATGAAACCACTCCTTACCGGTCTACTATTCTTGACCAGCAGTCACAACAAAATGTAAAGGGTTTCAATAACACGATCAGTACTTCTTACACAGAGCCTATTGGCCGTAATAAAATGCTGGAGCTGAATTATGCGTACACCGATAATCATTCTACCTCCGACAGAAAGACCTTTGACATGAACACGGCTTCCGGCAAGTACGAGTTGGTAAATGCACCTTCCACCAACTATTTTGAAAACGATTATCTCTCGCATCGTATGGGGGCCAACTTCCGTGTGCAGCAAAGAAAATACAATTACCAACTGGGTATCGGTGAGCAGATCAATCGCCTTGCCAGCAGAAGCATCCGGGCCGCTACTAACAAAGACACCACCATTAAACAGACCTATGCTAATCTTTATCCAACCGCCAATTTCAATTATAATTTCACAAGAAATAAATCGTTGCGTTTCCGTTATTCAGGAAGAACCAACCAGCCAGGTGTAAACCAGCTGCAGGATGTTCCGGACTACAGCAATCCTTTGCAGGTACACAACGGCAACCCGGGACTGAAGCAGGAATTTTCGAACAGTTTGAACCTGAATTATAACACCTTTAACATGGTGAACTTCCGGTATTTTTCTGCCAACCTTAGTTATTCATCAATCTCCAACAAAATTGTAAACAGCACCGATCAATTGCCGGCCAAGTATGCCATACCAGCCGATCCTTCAACCCAGGGCAAACAATTGATTGTCCCTGTCAACTTAAATGGCAGCTATTCCACATCGGGTTTCTTTACGCTGGGTTTGCCGTTCAGAAATCCAAAGCTGAAAGGAAGCACCTTCAATTCAACAACCATGGCTTCTTCCAATCGTGACGTCACAATGTTTTATAAGCAGGTGAATTATGCAAAGACCTTGTCACTGACCCAAACAGAAGGTATTAATTATACCTACAAAGAAAAACTTGATATCGGCTTAAGGGCAAGCCTTTCGTACAATATGACCCGTTATGATTCTGCACTGAAAAGACCCAATGTAGATTACTGGTCTCAAACGTATTCTGCCGACATGAGTTTCAATCTTCCGGGGGATTTTGTTTTTGAAACCGATTTCGATTATTATATCACCACAGGACAAATACAAGGATACAACAGGAACCATTCCCTTGCTGAATACTTCTTT
>JAGIAB010000048.1:6040-13031 GCA_017745135.1 Flavisolibacter sp. | reverse complement strand
AAAACAAAGCAGGTCAACTGAAGCTGGAGGTGCATGATATTTTCAATCAAAACCAAAGTGTGAACAGAAGCATATTTGAAAACGGTTTCCAGGATACACGTACCAATGTCATCCGTCGTTACTTCATGCTATCGTTTACTTATAGTTTGAATAGAACAGGTGGTAGAAATTTGAATAGAGCAGGTGGCAGAAATATGCAGTTCAATTCAAGAGGCTTAAGAGAAAGCCCGCCTCCGCCACCCGGCAGGTATTAATGAGCAAAGTGCTATAAAAAGAAAACCGCTGTTAAGCGGTTTTTTATTTGATTCTTTTTTTGGTAGGCGAATAACTGGCCACTGTTGATGATCCGAAAAACAAAATCCCGATAATGGATTTTGTAAAGCGCCACAGATTTAAAGATGGCTGATAATATTCCTTGTAAATCTTCACTTCCTGGCGGGCATGGACAATGTTTTTGTTTTTCATTTCCTGGATGATTTTAGATTTTGTGGAAAAATAGTGGAGAAAATTAGAAAATCCTATGGATAAAACGAAGCTTTTTTCTATTTTGTTCCCCAAACCAACGTTAAATATCCCTACTTATGAAAATGACAGCACCGAAACTGACGGCAGTGGCTCTTTTATTTCTTGGCCTCAACAGCAAGGCCCAATTAAAATTTCCAGTTACAAATAATGACTTGAGAACCAACCTTTCAAAAGTGATAACCGGTTATGTGGACGGGTTTTCTGCTTTAAAGGGCGACACTATTGCATTGAATCCTCAAAGCATCGAATTCTCTTCCAGGCTTAATTTCCAGGGTTGCGAACACAATTCCATTACCCAGTACAGAGCAAAAAACCCTATCTATAGCTGGCAGGCTCTTTTGCTGACATCAGAAGATTTTGAAGAAGCAGCCAAAAAATACAAATGGCTCAACAATCAGCTAAAAGTAATGACGGTTAAGGTGCAGGACTATTCTTTTACACTTTATGGCGACTACGAAGCTCCCGATGAAAGCAAAAGATTTTGCAGCACCATTTTTAAGCTAATGCCCAATGCGGCGAACATGCCCAAATTAAAGGTCGAAGCGTCTATGCAATTCGAGTTTCCGGAATGGAAGATCAGCCTCATGGTGTATGAAAGAGAAAGAGAAGATAACGAGCAGGGCGACATTATTGGAGATTGATCCTTTTGCAATAAGCTCTTCATCCGAAGCTTTCTGGCCTATTAGGCCCGGTTAGAACTTTGTTAATCCCCTCTTTTTCCGAGGGGATTTTTATAGGTAAAAGTTATTTTTGGCAACATTTCAGTTTATGAAAAAGCTTCTCTTCGTTTTATTTGGAATCATTTCTTTCGCTATTACTTCGCATGCCCAGCCCCAAAAAATAGTGGCGGATAAAATTGTGGCGGTAGTTGGCGATAAGATCATTCTGCAATCGGATATTGAAAACACGATAAAAGACGCTATACGTAATGGCGGCACAGTTCCCGAAGGGGCTGAGTGCACTATACTGGAACAGGCGCTGGTTTCCAAACTTTTGATGCTGCAGGCAATGAGGGACTCTATACCTGTATCTGAAGAAGAAATAGAATCAGAACTGGATAACCGTATTCGTTATTACATCAGTCAATTTGGTTCTCAGTCGGAATTGGAAAGAGTGGCAGGGAAAACCATTTACCAGTTGAAAGATGATTCCAGGGAATCGGTTCGTGAAAGAAAACTGGCAGAGGCTATGCAAAGAAAACTTGTCGACAACGTCAATGTTACGCCAACCGAGGTAAAAGCTTATTTCGACCGCATTCCAAAAGACAGCCTTCCTTTCTTTGAGTCAGAAGTAGAGGTTTGCCAGATCGCAGTTTATCCAAAGGCTTCAAGAGACCTCGAAAAATACATGATCGATGAATTAACCCGCTACAAAACACAGATTGAATCGAAGCAAATGACCTTTGACCAGGCCGCAAGAATGTATTCGGAAGATCCCGGCACCAAAAACAATGGTGGCCTGTTTGAAGCCGACCGTAATGATAAAGGCATTGATCCTTCATTTTTAGCGGCTGCTTTCCGTTTGAAGGACGGGGAAATTTCACCGGTTATCAAATCTCAATTTGGTTATCACCTCATTCAAATGGTACAGCGCAATGGGGACCAGGCTACAGTTCGCCACATCCTGAAGATACCTCCTGTAACCGATGCTGAAATCAAAGAAGGAATCTCTAAGTTGGATTCAGTTCGCTCTAAAATAATTGCTGGTGTTATGGACTTTAATGGAGCAGCTTTTAAATACGGCGAGGATGAAGAACAAAAATATACAGGACCTTGTATCATGAGTGCGGATGGCGATACCTATAACAGGTACGACGAGTTGGATAAAGACATTACTGCTGCCCTTACCACATTAAAGGTTGGTGAATATTCGCAGCCTGCTGTGTTTGTTAATGAAAGAACAGGCAAAAAAGGCGTTCGGATTTTGTATTTTAAAACACGTACAGAACCGCACCGCATGAATTTGAAGGACGATTACAATAAGATCAAACAGGCGACACTGGAAGAAAAAAAATACCAGGCAATGGAAAAATGGTTGAATGGTCACATTGCTTCCTATTATATCATGATCGATTCTGATAAAGCCGGTTGCGACCAGTTGCAAAAATGGGCAAACGTTGCAAAGACCTATGCTTCCAAATAATTAAATAATTAAAGGAAAACCTTTAACTTTTTACAAAAAGGCCTGATCGATTCAGGCCTTTTTGTTTTTCTACATTATCTTGTAAGCCTTGTAATCCATTATCTGATGTCTTCCGCAACCAAAGCCGCAGCACTTCCCGAGCATTTCAATTCTGTTTTAAAAAGTTCAGAAAAATATTCGTTGTCAACATTAAAACTGCTTGCGCTGTTGGTGGAAGAAACTTCCGATATTCTGACTGCAGCCGATGTGAATTACAGGCCCATTACCTGGAACAACGCTTCCGAAAAAATATATGGACTCAAAGCTGAGGAGGTTATAGGAAGGGATCTTAGAGAGTTTATCGAAATCCATTACTCCAATAGTACAAAGGAGGAGGTTCGTGAAATTATCAGGACAAAAGGTGAGTGGCGCGGCGAAGCATATTTTGTAAGACCTACGGATAAAAAAACCGTTACTGTTCTTATCTGTTTTAAAGAATTAAAGGAAGATAACGGGCATTTGCTTGGTTACCTGATCAGTGCTATCGATATTACTGAAAGAAAGGAAGCGGAATCAAGATTGATCGAAAGTGAACAGCGCTTCCGCGATATGGCCGATTCATCGCCGAACATGATATGGTTAAGCGATGAAAATGATAACACAACTTATGTCAATAAAAGATACCTCGAGTTTTACGGTAAGGACATTTGTTACGACCCTACAGGATGGAGTTCATTAATTCATCCTGATGATTTTGAAAAAGCAATTTCAGAGTATTCAAAAGGCAGGGAGTTAAGAAAGCAAATTGTAAATGTTTACCGTTCCCGCAGGGCGGATGGTGTGTACCGTTGGGTGCACGATATATGTGTGCCAAGGTTTTTAAGCAATGGAAAATTCATTGGTTACGCTGGCTCGGTAGTAGATATTGAAGATGAAAAACAAAAGCATGAGCAATTACTCTACCAGTCCACAGTACTTGAAAACATATCAGATATTGTTGTTACAACTGATCTTGATTTAAAAATAAAAACCTGGAACAAGATCGCTGAAGTTTACTATGGTGTTGCTGAGAAAGACGCCATCGGTCAACGAATGGGGCATCTTGTAAAATTCAATTTTCACGAAAGTAGTTTAGAGCAGACTTTAGGGGAATTAATAAAAAATGGAATCTGGAAAGGAGAGGTGTCTTTTGTTGGCAGGGATGATCAAACAAAACATTTTCATCATACCGTTAAATATCTCTACGACGAAGCCGGCAATAAAACGGGCTTTCTGTCTATCGGCAGGGACATCACAGAAAAGAAAAATACAGAGGAAAAGCTCAAAAAAAGCGAACTGTTTTATCGTGCTCTTATAGCCGATGCTTTAGATGGTATGCTTTTAACGGATAAAAATGGAACCATAACATTTGCTTCTCCATCAATCAAAAATATTTTGGAATACGAAGTCGATGATGTCGTGGGAAAGAATGGCTTTGAATTTATACATCCTGAAGATATAGCCTGGGCTTTTGAGTCCTTTCAAAGAGAGGTTAAACAGAACACCGAAGTCAAGTTTATTACGGTACGCCTGCGCAAAAAAAACGGGCAGTGGCTTTGGTGCAATGTCCGGGGCCATAACCTTTTGGATAATGCCTATGTCAATAGCATTGTCATCTACTTTCATGATGACACCTTGCGGAAGCAGGCAAAAGACGCTTTGCAGGAAAGTGAAAAAAGATTCCGCTCCCTTGTGAAAGATTTGCAGACAGGGGTTTTTCTTTCAAACGCAAGTGGCACCATCATTATGTGTAACAAAGCTCTTGCAGCCATGCTTTCCATTCCCGAGGAAATGATTGTCGGGAAAAATGTTTACGAGATCATGTCTGATGATATGATCAATGAAAAAAATGAACTCATTCCGGTGGAAGAGCGACCTCTTACACTTACTCTTCAGTCGAAGCAAACAGTAAGGGACGTTGTGCTTGGCGTTATTCATCCTGTAACCAAAGAACGGTCATGGATCATGGTCAACTCAAATCCTATTTTGGATGAAGACGGCACCATTAAGCATGTTGTGTGTTCCGTGATGGACCTCACCGAGAGAAAAAAACTCGAAGAAAAATTAATTGCGGACGAAGTTTCCCATCAGCGTCAATTGACACAGGCTACTATTGACGGGCAGGAAGCCGAAAGAATAGCCATTGGCAAAGAGCTTCATGATAATATCGGGCAACAACTGACTACCATTAAGCTTTTCCTGGATTATGCGAAATCTACAGCCGGCGGGGAAACAGCGGACATGGTGAACATGGCTTTAAAGGCAGTTGGCGATACGATTAACGACGTAAGGTCTATTTCACGTTCCCTGGTGCCATTCACATTAAAAGATCTCGGTCTTATTGAATCGATCGATGAACTGGTTGACACTTTTATGCGGACCCGCATGCTCAATATAGAATTTGAACATGCCGGATTTGCCGAAGCCTTTCTTCCCGAAAATCAAAAGCTTAGTTTATTTCGCATTGTACAGGAGCAGTTGAATAACATCATTAAACACGCAGGCGCTAAAAACGTGTCCATTAAATTGTTTTCTAAGGCAAATGAATTGGTTCTCCAGATCAGTGACGACGGCAAAGGGTTCGATCCTGCCTGCCTCCATAAGGGAATCGGAATATTAAACATTAAAAACCGGGCAGAATTATTCAACGGTAGGGCTGAGCTTTTTTCGCAACCGGGCAATGGTTGTTGGCTGACCGTTTCTTTTCCACTTTACCTGCCCAATTCCGAAGATGATCGAATTCTTACAATTGGCTAACATTTGTTGCGTTAACTTTGCGCCTTCTTCCAATGAGTGATGCAATAAAACACGAATGTGGTCTCGCTTTTATCCGGCTTAGGAAGCCCTTCGCACACTACCAGCAAAAATATGGCTCAGTACTTTGGGGGCTGAACAAGATGTATCTCCTGATGGAGAAACAGCACAACCGTGGACAGGACGGCGCCGGTGTTGCTGCTGTTAAGCTGAATGTTGAGCCAGGCTATCCTTTTCTGGCAAGAATGCGCAGCAGCGAACCACAACCCATAGCGGATATTTTCAAACAGATCGGCCAGGAGTTCACCGAATTTCAAAAATTCAATCCTGATTTTGGAAAGCATGCAGGTTTGATGAAAGGCCATCTTTCCTTTTTAGGCGAATTGCTGCTCGGCCATTTGCGTTATGGTACCCAGGGAAAAAACAATGTTGAATTCTGTCATCCCTTTTTGAAACGTCATACCATTCCGGCACGAAATCTTGCGCTGGCAGGTAATTTCAACCTGGTAAATACCGATGAATTATTTGAGCTGATAAATTTTGATCCGGGCGAATTTCAAAAACAAAGCGACCTGGCTGCGATGATGGAAGTGATCCATCACTTTATTGTAAAAGCTGATGAAGCGGACCCGCAGCAGCTCGATATTGTTACTGCTTTAAAAAAAGCTTTGCGTCTTTTCGATGGCGGTTTTCATGTGGGCGGAATGACGGGCAATGGAATTGGTTTTGTTTTTCGTGATGCCCATGGCATTCGGCCTTCTTATTATTTTATCAATGAAGATGTGGTGGTAGCGGCTTCTGAAAGGGCTGCCATTCGTACTGCATTTAATGTTGGTGAAAACGAAGTGAAGGAATTAATGCCGGGCCAGGCACTCATAGTTTTGGAAAATGGCGAAGTAAAAATTGAACAGGTGCTTGAACCCAAAGAACGCAAAGCCTGCAGCTTCGAACGCATTTATTTTTCCAGGGGCAGCGATGAAAAAATTTACAACGAAAGAAAAGCGCTTGGTTATCATTTAAGCAAGCAGGTGCTCGATGATGTCAATTTCGATTTAAAGAATACCATTTTTTCTTTCATACCCAATACAGCCGAAGTGGCTTTTTACGGCCTGGCAAAAGGTTGCGAGGATTATTTGAACCAAAGAAAAGTAGAACGCATCACATCCTGGGGTAAGGATATCGATCCTGAAAAGCTAAATGAGCTGATCAACCGGAAGATCAGGATGGAGAAGATTGCCATTAAGGACGTAAAGATGCGGACCTTTATTACCGAAGATGTGAACCGCAACGAAATGGTGCAGCACGTGTATGATATTACCTACGGCACCGTTCGCAAGAAAGAAGATACGCTGGTGGTGATCGATGATTCCATTGTAAGAGGAACCACGTTGAAGGAAAGCATTATTCGAATGCTGGCAAGACTGGAACCCAAACGCATCATCATTGTTTCTTCCTCTCCTCAAATACGCTATCCCGATTGCTATGGAATTGACATGAGCAAGATGGGAGATTTTATTGCTTTTAATGCAGCAGTGGAATTACTGAAGGAAAG
>JAGIAB010000048.1:0-5972 GCA_017745135.1 Flavisolibacter sp. | reverse complement strand
GTTGATGTAATTTTTCAAACCATTGAATCATTGCACGAAGCTTGTCCCAACAATTTAGGCGACTGGTATTTCACGGGTAACTATCCAACTCCCGGTGGTAACCGTGTAGTCAATAAAGCTTTCATGAATTATATGGAAGGGAAAAATCAAAGAGGATATTAATTATAGTTTGCTTTACTTGAATTTTTAGAATTCGTGTATTATTTTGCGTCCTCTTCTCATTATCCTATCGTTACCCGTTTCTCCAATACACCCTTGAAGTTTGATCAACTATCTAAAAGAATTGCTATGACCCTACAAGACTTTGTACAATTGGATGGAATGGAACAACTGGAAGTTTTTTGGAGCGGAAATTTTGTTGGTGAATTGAACGATGGTGAGTTTAGAATGGTATGTCACCAGGTAAACGATTTTTACATTGAATACAAGATCCTCGGCGGTCATTACCTGGATATGAAAATTTTTAAAAACCCCGACCACCTGGAACCTTATCTTGGTCAAATCGATATTTCCAATCTTATTTATTGATTGCACTCTTTTACGTGCAGAGTTTCGAAATTGACCTAAGCAAAAGCTTTATCGTCTCATGTCAGCTTCAGTCATAACAGCGTTATGACTGAAGAATTCATTTCTATGCCTAATTTCGCTCGTCAAGCGACAGGACACCATCATGAAAAAAAACAAGCCCATTCTGATCATTAAGGTCGGATCTTCTGTAATTACTGACGAAAATGGCAATTTGAATATCAGCACTCTTGAAAACATTGTTTCCCAAACTTCAGAGTTATTAAAACAAAACAGGGTGATACTGGTGTCCAGCGGTGCTGTAAGCAGCGGTAAAAAATGGTTGAAGAAATACAATAAAAACCTGACCAAACGCAAAGCGGCTGCGGCTATTGGTAATCCGCTCCTGATGAAAGAATACAGTGTACATTTTCTGAAATACGGATACCAGGTGGCACAGGCACTGTTGGAACGACAGCATTTTGCCAACCGTTCCCAGTTTTTGCAATTGAAAGAAACGATTTTGGAATTGTGGGAGAACGACATCATTCCTGTAGTGAATGAAAACGATGTGGTGAGCAATTATGAATTGCAATTTTCAGATAACGACGAATTAGCAACTTTGTTGGCGGTTTCGTTCAATGCCGATGCCATGTTGCTTTGTACTTCTGCCGGAGGCTACAAAGACGATGCTGGAACTATTATTCCTTATGTTGAAGACATCAGCAGTGTACTCGGTTATTTAAGAGATGATAAATCGGCACATGGTACAGGTGGTATGAGTTCCAAGCTAACCTTTACAAGACTGGCCACCGACCTTGGAATAAAAGTGGTGTATTGCGGCTTTCGAAATAAAGATTCATTTATAGAAGCTTTGAAAGGAAAAGGAGGCACCACCTTCAAAGCAAAATCGTCAACATTAAACGAGCGGCAAAAATGGTTGGCGAGTGGATCCATCACCATTGGTTCTATTGAAATCGATGAAGGAGCCTACAAAGCCCTTCAGCAGCGAAAGAGTTTATTGTTAGTTGGTGTTACTAAAATTGACGGCACATTTGGAGCAGGCGAAGTAGTTCAACTGAAAATTCCCAATGGAGAAATTGCCGGGGTAGCTAAAATGCGTTTCAGTGCTGCGGACCTTACCATGAAAAGAAAAAATATAATGGTGGCTCATGCAGATAATATTGTTGTCTTTTAAGAATTAGTTGTATGATGAATGATATTGACCAGGTATTTCAAAAAACATTTACGGCTTCAAAGAAGCTTTTACGTTTTTCTGATGAGGCTATTCGTGATGTACTATACGCTATCGCCGATGAAGTGGAAGCGGATATGCCTTCCATCTTAAAAGCCAATGCGAAAGATGTAAAAAAAATGGACGCTTCCGATCCGATGGTTGATCGTTTGGAATTGAATGAACAAAGATTGAAATCCATTGCCAATGCGATAAGAAAGATTGCGGAACTACCATCACCTGTTGGTCAATTGATCTTAAAAAGAAAATTGAAAAAAGGACTGGAGTTAAAAAAGATGACGGTTCCTTTTGGTGTGGTTGGCGTTATTTATGAATCAAGACCAAACGTAACCTTCGATACGGCTGTATTGTGTTTGAAAAGTAAGAATGCCTGTTTGCTGAAAGGCAGCCGCCACGCTGATGAAACCAATAAAAAATCGGTCCAGCTCATTCAAAAGGTTTTAAAGAAGAAAGGTTTCCCTGCTGATTGTGTAAGCCTCTTGCCCAGTGACCGGAAAACACTGGACAAAATGTTTACGGCAACGAAGTACATCGATTTGATTATACCAAGAGGTTCGCAGCAATTGATAGAAACGGTACGCAAAAACAGTTTAGTGCCCGTTATTGAAACCGGCGCCGGTGTTTGCCATGTGTATGTTCATGAAGAAGCCAATATTAAAAAAGCTTTGCAGATTGTTGAAAATGCAAAAACATCGCGGCCTTCTGTTTGCAATGCCATGGATACGCTTTTGGTGGATAAAGGCATTGCTTCTCAATTTTTGCCTTTGCTGAAAGAATCATTTTTGAAACATAAAGTAGAGATCTATGCAGATGCGAAATCTTCTTCTTTACTAAAATCTTATCCTTATTTGGTAAAAGCTTCTGAAGATGATTTCGGAAAAGAGTTTTTGAGTTTGAAATGTTCAGTGAAAGTGGTGAACAATTTTGATGGGGCCATCGATCACATCCAAAAATATTCCACCAAACATTCCGAAGCTATTGTTTCAGAAAACAAAGAAGCATGTGAACGGTTCATGAATGAAGTGGATGCGGCCGTTGTTTATGCCAACGCCTCTACACGGTTTACCGATGGCGAAGAATTTGGATTGGGAGCAGAGATCGGCATTTCTACTCAAAAGCCTCATGCAAGAGGACCTTTCGCCCTGGAAAAACTGGTTTGTGAAAAATGGTTTGTTACAGGAAACGGACATATAAGATGAAACCACTGCATTAAAACTAGGTCTTCAACATCAACCTTCGGTTACATCGGAGGTTAGAACACCGAGGTCACTGATACAACGGATTTACAGGAAAAATGTGCGAACATCCATCTCATCTGTGTTATCCGTATCCTGGGTAAATGTTTATCTGTTATCTTTTTTCCTTAAACCTTACTGATATTTGTTTTTGTAACAACCCTTAACCCCGCTTGTGAACCACAAGTCGAAATAAACACTGAAATTCTTTATGGCTGATCCTACATTGAAAGACCGGTTCTCGGCTCTCAAAAATCTTCCCAGGTTTTTTGGGCTCGTTTGGCAAACGAATCGCTTTCTTACTGTATCAACTGCTCTTATACGTTTGATTCGCTCAGCCATTCCTGTTTCCATTTTGTATGTTGGTAAACTAATTATTGACCAGGTCATTCATTTAAGTAATGATCATACAGCATCGCATACATATATCTGGCAATTGGTAGCTATTGAATTTGGACTGGCCATTCTCTCCGATGCATTGGGAAGACTCACCACTCTTATTGATAGTTTGCTCGGTGATCTTTTCGCCAATCATACTTCCGTAAAAATAATGGAGCATGCCGCCACGCTGGACCTTGAGCAATTTGAAGACTCTCTTTTTTACGACAAGCTGGAAAGAGCAAGGCAGCAAACGGTTGGCCGCACCATTTTGCTTTCGCAAGTGTTAGGACAAGTGCAGGACCTGATCACAATGAGTTTTCTTGCCGCAGGTTTAGCTGTATTTAATCCCTGGCTGATCTTATTATTGCTTGTAGCGGTATTGCCCGCATTTCTGGGTGAATCTTATTTCAATGATAAAAATTATTCCTTAAGTCGCAGGCAAACACCTGAACGCAGAGAGCTTGATTACATACGTTACATTGGCGCCAGCGATGAAACAGCGAAAGAGGTAAAACTCTTCAACCTCTCGGAGTTTTTAGTTGACCGTTTTCGAAGTCTTTCCAATAAGTTCTATATCGATAATAAAAAATTAGCGGTTAAACGGTCGGCATGGGGAACACTGTTTTCTTTGATTGGAACACTGGGTTATTACGGTGCTTACGTCTACATGATTTCAAAAACAGTGCAGGGAAAAATCTCTGTTGGCGATCTTACTTTCCTGGCTGGTTCCTTTCGACAGTTGCGTGCCCTGCTGGATGGTGTACTGGGACGGTTTACTGCCGTATCGCAGGGAGCGATTTATCTCAAAGACTTCTTTGATTTTTTCGACATTCAACCGGCTATTCATCCAACTTCCAATGCACGGCCTTTTCCAAATCCTATACAACAGGGATTTGTTTTTGAAAACGTAGGTTTTAAATACAGCAACTCCGATCATTTTGCCAACCGTCATTTGAATTTCACGTTGGCTGCAGGTGAAAAGCTGGCATTGGTGGGAGAGAATGGTGCAGGCAAAACCACTTTAGTGAAACTCTTAGGCCGCCTGTACGATCCCTCCGAAGGCCGCATTCTTCTTGATGGCTACGACCTGCGTGAATATGATCTTGCGGATCTTAGAAAAAATGTTGGTGTCATTTTCCAGGACTACATCCGCTACCAAATGACGGCGGCACAAAACATTGCAGTTGGTAATATCAAAGAAGTTGAAAATCGTGAGTTGGTAGAACGATCCGCACAAAAAAGCATGGCCGATGCCATGATACAAAGGCTTGCTGGCAAATACGACCAGGCTCTTGGCCGCCGCTTTAACCAGGGTGTTGAACTTTCCGGTGGCGAATGGCAAAAGATCGCTTTGGCAAGAGCTTATATGAAGGATGCACAATTGCTGATATTGGATGAGCCCACATCGGCATTGGATGCAAGAGCCGAGTATGAAGTCTTTCAACGCTTTGCTGAACTGACAAGAGGAAAAACAGCAGTGTTGATCTCACACCGTTTTTCTACCGTACGCATGGCTGATAGAATATTGGTTTTAGATAAAGGTCAATTGCTGGAAATAGGAAGCCACGAAGAACTGCTTGCAAAAGGCGGACGTTATGCCGAGTTGTTCAAACTGCAGGCAATGGGCTATCAATAAAAAATTAAAATCCCCGGCCTCAGGCAAAACACTTATTTAACATTAGGAATCTATTGCTTTTCTTTACAGCACAAGATTAGAATCCTTTGAAAAACACATTCTATGTTCGGCCTGTTAACTGCGGCGTACTGTTGATTTTGTTGTTGATGGTTTCCTGCCAAAAGAAAAAAACAGAGAAATCGGAAACGCAGTTCTGGAATCAGGCCTTCGTCGATTCTTCCCACAAACTTCTTTATGCAGATAAGGATACTACCAGGGCTCTTCATTATTTTGATTCGGTGATGAAGGAGTCCGAGGGCATATCGGTTTACCCGCAGGCCTCCCGGTTTACTCTTAAAGCCAACTATTATTATTTTTTTACACCGGATAACAGGGCAACCGCCGCAATGATCGACTCGGCGCTTGAACTGTACAACACTACCGAATTACAGCAACAATATCCTCGCACCTATGTGGGACTGTTGCTTTTTGGAGGTCAAATCGCTTACCGGTTAAATCAATACAGCAAGGCAAACGAATACTATTTCAGGGCTAAAAACTTGGGTGATGCCTACCTGAGTCCTTGTGAAAGAACCCCATTCTACTACAGCATTGCAATGGTTTTATATCGTCAGCAAAACTATTCTGCATCGCTCAACTATTTTAAACAAGCTTATAGTTTGCAGGAAACCTGTTCGCCACAAACAACCGCCATAGTATTGCAACAACAGGAGATACAAAGCAACATCGGCCTGTGTTATAGCCGACTTAAAAACGACGACAGTGCCGTGGTGCATTTTAACAAGGCACTCGAAATTGCTGAACGTTACAGGGATTCTTTAGGTCCGGCTACTATGGATAAAATTTACGGCGTTGTTTATGGCAACATGGCAAAGGTATTAATGAATAAAAACCGTCTTGCTGAAGCTGAAAAATTTTCAATCAAAAGTATTTCGTTGAATGATCGTGAAGGTTATGAAGT
>JAGIAB010000489.1 GCA_017745135.1 Flavisolibacter sp. | reverse complement strand
AAGCCAAAAAATATGGATAGAAACTTACGTTAATCAGCACCCTTCATCGATAGCAGGTGTTTATCTGTTTAATGAATATTTTCAATCTTATCAGTATTATCAATCATCACCCGTTAGTGCTCTTCCTTATTTAGAATCTACATTAAACAAATTTTCTGGCATAACCACTTCTTCCATTTATTATAAAGAGTTGGCAGAAATAGCATCTGATTTGAGAGGAATTCAACAAGGTAGTCTTAGCCCTGATTTTACATTATTACAAAGAAATAAATCAAAGTTCACTCTAGCTTCCACAAGAGGTAAGTATACTTTGATTGATTTTTGGGCTAGCTGGTGCTTACCGTGCAGAAAAGCGATTCCACTATGGAAAGAGTTGTATGCTAAACATAAAAACAAACAGTTCACTATAGTAGGGGTATCGAGTGATAGAAACTGGAATGATTGGATTAAAGCACTTGATAAAGAGCAAATGCCGTGGGTACAGGTCATTGACGAATTTCCTAACGAAAACACCCCTGCCCTAGTAACTAAATCATTTGGCACAAATAGTCTTCCTTTTTATGTACTGCTGGATAAAGAAGGCAGGGTTATTCTTTCATCGAATGATAAAAATGAAGTGAGCGAAAAGATTGAAGAGATATTTCGGTAGCGTCTCAATTTCCTTCAACCTCACCCTTTCCTTTCTGGCAAGATTCTCCCGCATGGATCCTTACTGTGGAAGTCTTCAGCGGGAGAATCGTTGGGAAAAAAGGAAAATGGTTTCATTTAAAGATTCCATTTTTTCTGTGGCAAAAAATTTATCATTAAAAAATAATGTATTTTGTAGAGTGAACTTGCGTGAATGGAATTGTTATAAGCCATTCAATTTAACAGCATTCCGTCGGCCAGGTGGGATGATTATCTTAATTTTATAGCTAAACATATGAGATATGTTGATAGAGAGGACACCCAATGAAGTAATTATTCGTCTGCCTGCTACGGTGGACACAACGGGACTGCAAAAACTGGTAGATTATCTTACCTATAAAGAAGCCACGGCAAACTCTAAGGCAACACAGAAGCAAGTGGACAAACTGGCGAATGACGTAAAAAAAGGCTGGTGGAAAAAGAACCGGAAACGCTTCATCAAATGAGGAAAATAATTGTTGACACCAACATTATTTTCTCCTGCCTGCTCAATTCACAAGGAACAATCGGCGACCTGATTTTCAATTCTGAAAATCTTTTTGCGTTTTATAGCAATCAGTACATGCGTTATGAGATCCGTAAGCATTGGCAAAAGCTGCTGAAAATATCAACCTTAACTGACACCCAACTGCAAACTGCTTACGAAACAATGTTAACGAAGCTGACCTTTGTCAATGAAGAACTCATTCCACCAAAAGACTGGGAAAAAGCAGAAGCACTGGTTTCAGACATTGATATAGACGACACCGATTTTGTGGCACTCACACGCTATTTGAAAGGTAGCCTCTGGACAGGCGACAAAGCACTTTACGACGGACTTAAAGCAAAACGCTTTAGAACCGTTTATAACACGCAGGGTATGATAAAGCTTCAGGAAAGGCTGACCAGACGATGATGGCGTGGCCCGGAAGTTTGCTGAGAATTAATATGTATATGCTGTTTTTGATTTTCCTTTAGCTGCTAGCTGTTATTTAAACCTCGCAGAAAGTAAGTAATTTTAAGTATCACAAATCAGCTATGTCTAAAGACGAAATTAAATATGAGATAAATCGGGTACTGGACAAGTTCTCCAATGGTGCCTTAGAAGAATTACTTTCATTTTTAAAACAGTTGGAAGAGCAAAACAATCCTGCTATTGTAAACCCTGATGTATTGCAAAGAATCCTTTCGGAAGACAGGGAATTACTGGAGAAACTTGCCCAATGATGACTCTTAGTCAGGCAGAACAAATCCATAAAATTTTAATTGACCAATTTGGAGGTAGTCATGGCATTAGAGATCATGGCACATTGTTATCGGCGCTTTCAAGACCTTTTCAGACGTTTGATGGCAAAGACCTTTATCCAAGTGCAATACAAAAAGCTGCTGCATTTATCGAAAGCATTTTAATAAATCACCCCTTTATTGATGGAAATAAAAGAACTGGATATGTGCTTATGAGACTACTACTCATTGAAAATGGCCTAGACATCGATGCCAGTCAAGAAGACAAATACCAGTTTGTGATACGTATAGCGTCAGGTAAATTTAACTTTAACGATATTATTCATTGGTTAGAGCACCATACGAGAACGAACAACAGTTAAAAAGTTTGCCGATATACCGGCGGACAAACAATCATTCATCATTCTTAAAATTTGCAAAGGCATCAGCGGAAGACTTGTCGGGAAAGTAAAGGAGACTAGTATTCTAAGACTGTTGTGCGCCATTCATATGGAAATCCCCGGCTTTAGCATCTTTAATGCATGGCAATTCCAAAACTCCTGCCCCTGCTTGTTTTATCGTTTAGCTTGACATTTACTTTTCCCACTGTCAAAGGACAGAACATTAAGGGTGGAGAATATTTCATTACTGCCACTGTCAAAGGTGTTGACTCAGGCACCGTACGAATGCTCTCTGCCGATGCAAATAGTGTGTTAGATAGTGCTGCTATTACAGGCGGCGCATTTTCTATGAAAGGGGAAATCAACATGCCCGAAAGATTATTGTTTAATATTTCTCCTGGCAATTGGAACTTTCGTGCATTCGTAGAG
>JAGIAB010000488.1 GCA_017745135.1 Flavisolibacter sp. | reverse complement strand
ATCCATTCCTCTGCATCGCGAATAGTAGGAGGGTGTACCAATTGGTTTAATAACTCCAGTTTATCAGGATTATTAAAAACAATGGCAGCCAGTTTGGAGCGGTTTAATTGCTCATTAGTATAAATGCCCTCGCCAAAATGTTTTTTAATGTCGGCAATTAAATTTTTATCGGTGTGGTATAAACGTTTGGATGCTTCATCGGCATAATACACAGGAACATTCAATAGCTCAAATAGTTTAGCGATTGTTGTTTTGCCGGAACCAATTCCTCCTGTAAGTCCTATCTTAAGCATTGCATGAAAAATTCTAAGATCAAAATTCTAAATTCTAAAGAAGAAGGCAAACAAAAAATCCGAAGAGACCTTCGGATTTAGAATTTAATTCTTCGGATTTAGAATTTTCCTCAATTATTTCTTTGCCGGTTCAGTAGCAGGTTTATTCAATTGGTTGGACATTTCCATAGAAACGGAAGACTTTTCCATTTTTACAGATAATCCGGGACTGATTTCAACATTAATGGTTCCGTCTTCATTCACTTTGTTTACCGTTCCGTGAATGCCAGCGATGGTTACCACTTTATCTCCCTTTTGTAAATTATCAATAAATACCTTCTGTTGCTTTTGCTTTTTTGCCTGCGGACGAATGAAGAAGAGCCAGAAAACAAGGATCATGGCTACAAAAAAGAATGGCATGAAACTACTTCCTGCTCCTGCTGCTTGTAATAGATACATAGTGATGATTGATTAATGAATTATTCTTTAGTTACCTGTGCTGTGAATGTCAAAAGATGTTGTGTTTGATCTTTGGTATTGGCATCCACCGTTACTGTTTTATGTGCTTCAGGACCTTGTCCCTGGCTGTTGAATCTTGCTTTGATCGTGCCTTCCTGTCCTGGTGCTACCGGCTCGTTGGGTTTATCTGCAATGGTGCAACCGCAAGTGCCTCTTGCATCAGAAATGATCAGGGGCTTATTGCCTGTGTTCTTAAACTTCCACGAAATTTCAACAATGCTGCCTTCTTTAATTTTTCCAAGATTCTGTGTGGTTGAATCCAGCCATTCAATATTTGTGTAGTTGGAAGTATCAGCCATTGCCACTTTATTAAGAGAATCCTGTGCAGCTTCTTCCTTTGTTGACGGCTTGTCAGTACTTGTACATGAAAAAAAGATAATTGCAGATAGAATAAAAAAGAAATACTTCATGAACCCATTTTTTGCAAATGCAAATGTAAACGAAAACGGTTGTTAAGCTTTTTTAAAATCGGTTTTGTGCAATTTGTCCTGCTGCACCAGTTCTTTATGGATATTGTCCAAAATACCATTTACAAACTGGCCGCTTTGCTGTGTGCTGTATTCTTTGGCTATATCAATGTATTCGTTGATGGTGACTTTTGGGGGAATGGTTTCGAAATATAAAAACTCGGTTACGCCCAGTTTCATGATGATCATGTCAAGCGCCGCAATGCGTTCGGGATCCCAGTTTTTTAATTTGGGTATGATAAAGGTTTCTAAATGCTTTTGCTTTTCGAGTAAAGTATTCAAAAGATTTTTGGCAAAATCCCATTTATCAGGACTGATCACTTCAGTAAAATTTGCTGATGAGGGTTTTTGCAGAAAGTTCTTCAGGGTTTGAACCACCAGGTCCGCATCATCATCCCAGTTAATGAAATTTTCTTCAATGTGACTGGTGAAAATTTCATCGGTAAGCATCAGGTCATTTAAGATAAATTCCAGTATGTCTCTTTCCCCGTTGTAATTTCTTTCATTAATGCCGATGTATTCTTTGTATTGAAGAGCATCAACCAAACGGTGATACAGCTTTCTCACCAATTCCTTGTCAATTCTTTGGTCTGGCTTGCTTTTGCCTAAAGCCTGTTGGAAGGAAGCATTTTCCTTTAGCTTCCAAAGAATTTCGTTGCCGGCAATTTTTGTATTGACATTAAGATCTTCTTTCGTCGGCAGGTGTTTATTGCTCCTGTTGTAGGAATCTTTTTCTGCATATCCTGCTACCTCTGTCAAAAAATAAGTGAGATAAGTCAGTAAGTCTTTCGACTGTTCAAAATGACGTTGTAACAATTTGAGGGGTTCGCCTGGTTTCGGCTCGTTTTCAAGAGTACTCAAAGTATAAACCGTTTGCATCACCTTCACTCGTATATTCCTTCTGCTGATCATCGCTAAGAACTATTTGAACCGGCGAAGATAGTAACGATAGCGGAACGAAAATTCATCAATTAAAAATTAACTTATTGCTTCTTTCCCTTTTTGCTGGCAGAATCTTTTTTACTTTGAAACTGGTCGCTGTTTACCGGTGTGGCTTCATGGCCGGTAGGAGTAGCCAACTGCCCGTCTTTCATAAACTCTTTTCGGTTGTCCGGTTGGGCAGTGTTTGTTGAAGTTTTTGAAGCGGCCAGTTTTTTATGTGTCGCCTTTTTTGCTTTGTGCGAAGATGTAGAAACCTGTTTCTCTGAATTCTTATTACTTGATTGCGCTGATGCAAACCCTGCGATGCTAAGAAAGAACAGGGCAGAAATAATTATCTTTTTCATAGCCATGCATTTTTGATACCGGTACAAATGCATTGCCATTTTCTCATGGATCATCTTATCAAAGCTGCGGTTCCTTTCATTTGCCGCGGTTGTTTGCTGTCGCGATCTACATGAGTTATAAGACTGTTGCCGGCAACTTCACCAACCTGGTGAACGATGCCTATAAAATGACCTACAAG